>NZ_JATABG010000194.1:0-14410 GCF_036533755.1 Vibrio sp. M260118
AAGTTGCCACTCTTGCAGGAGGCTGCTTTTGGTGTACTGAGTCAGATTTAGAGAAGTTAGACGGAGTACTAGATGTAATTGCAGGCTATTCCGGTGGCAATGTAGACAACCCAACCTACAAACAAGTTTCGTCCGGAAAAACAGGTCACATCGAGGTTATTGAAGTTAAGTTCGATCCAAAAGCTGTGAGTTACGAGCAAGTACTTGATCAGTTTTTCCGCCACATCGACCCGACCGATGACAAAGGATCGTTTGTCGACCGAGGGGCTCATTATCGACCAGCGGTGTTCTATCACAATGCTGTGCAAAAGCAGATCGCAGAGCAATTTATAGCTGAAATAGACGACCTCGGAATTTATAAAAAGCCACTAAAAACTGAGCTAATCAAGTTTGACAAGTTCTGGCCAGCAGAGGATTACCATCAAGATTACTACAAACGTAATAAAGTTCGTTACAACTACTACCGCTATGTGTCAGGCCGTGACCAGTATCTAGATGAGATTTTTGGCGATGACCGCAAAGACAATCCGGTTACGCTACGTCAATTAATCGATGATAAAAAACGTGTAGCGAATATTAAGCCATACACTAAGCCTACAAATAGTGAGATCAAGGCAAAGCTTACCGATTTGCAATACTACGTGACCCAAGAGGAAGGTACAGAACGTGCTTTCGATAACAAGTACTGGGATAACAAAGAAGAAGGTATCTATGTAGACATTGTCACTGGTGAGCCATTGTTCTCTTCAACCGATAAGTATAAGTCGGGTACCGGTTGGCCGAGTTTTACCAAACCGATCGACAAAGGTTACATTGTCACTAAAACTGACTATCACCTCCTTTATCCAAGAACTGAAGTAAGAAGCCGTTTTGCTGATTCGCACCTTGGTCATGTGTTTAAAGATGGACCCGCTCCAACAGGCTTACGCTATTGCATGAACTCTGCGGCAATGAAGTTCATCCCTGTTGCCGAGATGGAAAAAGAGGGATACTCCGAGTATCTATACCTATTTGACAGTTAATCCATGCAAACGTCGACTTAAAGCCAACTGTTCTGGTTGGCTTTTTATTCTTAAGTAACATATCAAACTTAACTTCAGTTAAATTTCAACCACATTGCAATTTAATGTTCAAATCACCTTTCTTGTATTTAGATGACAAGGAGAATCATAATGAGATTGAACATCAAACTAGTCGTAAGCAGCTTGATTGTGACAACGATGGCTCCAAGCGCAGTCGCAAATGAAAAATACGATGACTTTGGCTTTTTAGGTGCGAGTGCAACATTAGGAAAATCAGTGTTCACTGAAGGCAATAAAAGCCAAGCATCAGCAGAGCCAAATGTTTTCTACAATGGCGAGTATGGGTTTATAGATGGTAGTCTGGTGAACGTATCAATCTTACCGTATGTCGGCATATCTGGTAACTGGCGCTTTTCGGAAGTGTCGAATGATTTTGATGAACTGCCTTCAGGCACACAGGATCGCGATGGCAATGGTGAACTTGGTATTACACTAGGTACTGTTGGCGCAAGGCTGACTTTCATGCATGATGTAACCGATGAGCATAAGGGTTATGAAGTACAGTTGCACTTGGGCCGATCGCTAGATTTACCTTTCGAACGTTTCACTATAACGCCCTATATAGAAGTAGACTATCGCGATAAAAAGTTATCTCGACACCTTTACAACGTTAGCGCGCAAGAAGCCAGTCAGTCTCGCTTTAATGAGTTTGAAGCGGATAGCACTTGGGTCTATCGAGGCGGCTTGATTGGTATCTATCACTACAGTGAAGATTGGTTAGGTCTAGCTAAGCTTGAACTCCAGCACCACGACTCTAACAGCCCATAGTACAGCGTGACTTAGGTTGGGTTGCAAGCTTAGGCGTAGTGTATAACTTTACCCACTAAAAATAACCCCCAGCAAGAATACGCTGCTGGGGGTTACCTATCCGAATCAATATCGATTTACTTCATCACGCGGGCTTTGAAGTTTCGACCTTTCATTTTGCCGGTTTGCAGTTGTTTCAGCGCAGGCTTTACGATGCCATGTTCTAGCGCAACATACGAGACCATAGGCAAGATATTGATCTTACCTATCTTCTTGCCATCAAGACCCGCTTGTTTAGTTAGCGCCCCAAGAATATCACCAGCACGAACTTTTTGCTTTTTACCGCCCAAGATTTGAATGGTTTGCATCTTAGGATAGAACGGTCTCTCGATTGGTTTTTCTGGCAACGCTACAGGGCTGATAGCGATGTCCATGTATTCATCAATGCGAGCAACTAAGTACTCTTGTTTTTCGCTGTAGAAGCTAAACGCCACACCTTTTGAACCAGCACGACCTGTCCGGCCAATACGGTGGACATGAACTTCAGGATCGCGTGACAACTCAAAATTAAACACTGCATCAAGGTTATCAACGTCTAGGCCTCGCGCCGCAACGTCAGTTGCAACTAGGATAGAAACACTCTTGTTGGCAAACATGGTTAACGCCTGTTCACGCTCGCGCTGCTCCATATCGCCATGTAGTTCTACAACACTAAAGCCACGATGACTTAACTCATCGGTGACGTTTTGCACCTCTCTCTTGGTATTACAGAAAACCACTGAGGATTCTGGTTTGTGGGTCAAGAGCAGTGTCTCTAACGCATCATCTCTAGCTTCTGTAGAGTCCAATTTATAGAAACGCTGTTCTATGGTGCTTGTTTGATGAGTCGATTCAACCTTCACCATTTCAGGCTTAACCATCACTTTGGCCGCAAGTGATTCGATGTTGTCAGGGAAGGTCGCACTGAATAGCAAGGTCTGACGTTTCGATGGAGCCGCTTCAATTATCGTATCAATGGCATCTTCGAAGCCCATATCAAGCATACGATCAGCTTCATCCAAAACCAGAGTGTTAAGCTCAGCCAAGCTAATTCTATCTTTCGACATATGGTCGAGAATTCGACCTGGCGTTCCCACAAGGATATGTGCGCCATGCTCTAGTGAGCCAATTTGCGGCCCCATTGGCATACCGCCACAAAGAGTCAGTACTTTAATGTTATGAACACCACGGGCTAAAGTGCGGATCTCTTTTGCAACTTGGTCAGCCAGTTCACGAGTCGGGCAAAGCACCAGTGTCTGCACGCGAAAGCGTTTCACATTTAAGTTTGACAGCAAGCCAAGTGAAAAGGTCGCCGTTTTACCCGAACCAGTCTTACCCTGCCCAATGACATCTTTACCTTGCAAAACCAAAGGCAGGGCCTGTTGTTGGATAGGCGTCATTTGGGTGTAGCCGAGGCTATCCAAAGTGTCGAGTAGCTCTGGGCGCAATCCCAACGTCTTAAATGAATCTGTCACTGTATTAACCTTAATGGTTTACCGAAAGCGTCGCTCTCGATTAAAAAGTAAAAACCGCCTCATTAGCGAGGCGGTTTTGATAATCACAATACCTAATCGCAGCCCTAGCGAATGCCGTGCAGGAACTCATGTCTTGTCGCTGGATTAGACTTAAAAATACCGCCTAACGCAGTGGTGGTGGTTTCGCTGGTTGCATCCATAACACCGCGAGATTTAACGCAGTAGTGTGTCGCATCCATAGTCACCGCTACATCATCTGATTCTAGCAGTGTTTGTAGTGCAACTAGAATTTGCTGAGTCATGCGTTCTTGAACTTGAGGGCGTTGAGCAAAGAAACGAACAATACGGTTAATCTTCGATAGGCCAATGATCTTGCCACGTGGGATGTAAGCCACTGCCGCACGACCATCAATAGTCACAAGGTGATGCTCACAAGTGCTCGTCACGGTAATATCCTTTACACGTACCATTTCGCTCACGTTCATCTTATTCTCGATGACCGTAATTTTAGGGAAGTTCGAATAATCTAAACCTGAAAAGATCTCATCCACATACATCTTAGCAATTCGATGGGGCGTTTCTTCAAGGCTGTCATCGGTCAGGTCAAGTTCAAGCAGAGACAGAATTTCACGCATATGATGCTGAATTTTTTCCTTTTTCTCTTCTCGGCTAAACTGGTTAGGAGCCATTGGCGTCTCTAAACCACGTTGCTCTAGCGCATCTTTTACTAACTTTGCGGATTCGCTAAGACCTGACATACCACTTCCTCTTAATTACCCCTTTAGGATGGCAGACAAGGATACTCGGATTTTTGAATAATTACACCCATATTTTATCGGTGGTCATTACTGCTCTGAGCCCATCTGTGGTAGAGTGCGACCTATAATTACAAATAGATATTTTAGGATTTTGATATGGGATGCTGTGATGCACCTGGCTTGATGCCAATCGAAGATGCGATGGAAAAAATGCTATCGCCAATCAAACCAATCCAAACGACCTTACAACTCCCACTTGCTGAAGCGATTGGCTATGTGTTAGCTGAAGATATCCTTTCCCCTATTTTTGTTCCTCCTTTCGATAACTCGGCAATGGATGGCTATGCGATTCGCTTATCCGACCTCGAACAAAATAGTGTTATGCCTCTGGCCGGAAAATCCTTTGCTGGTCAGCCATTTGATGGTGAATGGCCGCAAGGCAGCTGCATTCGTATTATGACAGGCGCGAAAATCCCAACGGGTTGTGATGCCGTCATTATGCAAGAGATTCGCCCAATGGGTGATGATATTAAGCAAGGTGATGTGGTTTTAAGCAAAGACGCGCGCCTAACCTCTCGCGATATTCCGATGATTGCCACGCTAGGGATTAGCCACGTCACCGTTGTACGTAAGCCGCGTGTTGCTTTCTTCTCAACCGGTGATGAGCTTAAGCCTCTTGGTGAAGACCTTGCTGAAGGTCAGATTTACGACAGCAACCGATACGGAATCAAACCACTAATCGAGAACTTTGGTTGCGAAGCCATCGATCTCGGGATCATTCCCGATTGCCCTGAGACACTTAAAGCGACCTTTGAACACGCACAAACAGTTGCCGATGTGGTCGTCACATCCGGCGGTGTTAGTGTCGGAGAAGCCGACTACACCAAAGACATTTTAGAGGAGCTAGGCCAAATCGGTTTTTGGAAACTAGCCATCAAACCAGGTAAACCTTTTGCGTTTGGTGAACTCAAAAATGCTTGGTTCTGTGGCCTACCTGGCAACCCAGTGTCTGCAGTACTCACTATGTATGTTCTTGTGCAGCCTCTACTTGCCAAACTGGCTGGTCATACTGAATGGAAAGCACCTGAGTCTATCCCTGCGACAACCCGAAGCGCATTTAAAAAAGTACCCGGGCGCACAGACTATCAGCGCGGCATCTATCGCATTGAAAATGGTCAGTTTGTGGTGGAAACGACAGGCAACCAAAGCTCTGGCGCATTCCGCTCGATGAGCTTAGCCAATTGCTTTGTCGTATTGGAACGCGAGCGTGGTCGCGTCGAAGCAGGGGAAACCGTAAACATTCAGCTGTTCAACCCCACCCTTTACTAGAGGTTTAGTTTGGAGATCTTATCTGATCAAGAGATGCTTCGTTACAACCGTCAAATCATCCTTAAAGAGTTTGATTTTGATGGTCAAGAAGCTTTGAAACAGGCGTCAATTCTCATCCTTGGTGCTGGCGGTTTGGGCTGTGCCTCAAGCCAGTATCTCGCCACCGCTGGTGTTGGCAAACTGACCTTAATTGACGATGATGTAGTAGAGCTGTCTAACCTTCAGCGTCAAGTGTTACACCACGACGCTGATATTGGCAGCAAAAAGGTACAATCAGCACAGAGTTCCCTACGGCAGCTTAACCCACACCTTGATGTACACACCGTGGACAAACGTCTGTCTGATTCAGAGCTTGAAGTATTGATTGGAAAACACACATTAGTATTGGATGCTTCTGATAACGTAGAGACGCGCAATCAGCTCAATAAGTTGTGCTTCAAGCTTAAAAATCCTCTTGTCTCTGGCGCGGCAATACGTATGGAAGGTCAAGTCAGCGTCTTTACCTATCAAGACGATTCGCAACCATGCTACCAGTGTCTAAGCTCGCTATTCGGTGCTAGTGCATTAAGCTGTGTTGAAGCAGGTGTTATGTCGCCAGTCGTGGGCATCATAGGTGCTGTACAAGCGATGGAAGCCATCAAGGTTATTGCCAACTATGGTAAGCCTAAACAAGGTAAGATCTTAATGTTAGACGCAATGAATATGTCTTGGCGTGAGATGAACTTAATGAAGATGCCAAATTGCCCTGTGTGTGGCTAGTTATAATCAAATGCGGTGATAAATAAATGACAATGAACAATCCGAAAATATTTGTCGCCACGTTTGCTGTGTCTTGCGTTATCCTTTTTGCACTGCTCAAGCTAGCTCCCAGTAGCCAATCAGAGACGATCGATGGAGTGGTGACCAACCAAACGCTTACACAATCACTCGATGGCCATCGACTCTTCCTCAACGTCACAACTAGCGAGCAGCAAGAACTTCTAGTACAGGCTGATCCAAAGATGAATTGCCCAGCGGGCTCTAAAGTGGTTATTGAACAGGAGTCAGCCTTTGTTTCCGACCTTTACTCATATCGACTTGTCGAGTGCCTGCCCCAACAATAAACGAAAGGAACTCTTATGAACCCACTCGTAAGCCCTCAATGGCTCAAATCACAATTAGACACTAACCCAAACCTGATTGTTTTAGATGCGAGTATCGACTTTCAGATTCCGGGTGAGGTGGAAAAAGATAACATTAATTTAATTCCGGGTTCGCTGCGCTTTGACTACGACAATGAGTTTTGCGATCCGAGCGCATCTTTGCCGCATATGATGCCCTCGCAAGAGCGCTTCAATTCACTTGCCCAACAGCTAGGGCTAAGCAATAACTCAACGATTGTGGTCTACGACAATAGCGGCACTTTCGCTTCCCCTCGCGCTTGGTGGATGTTTAAAGCCATGGGGCATAAACAAGTTTATATCCTCGATGGCGGCCTAACAGAATGGAAAGCACAAGGAAATCAAGTCGTCCAAGCGTACTCACAACCAACGCAAATTGGTAATTTTAGTGGCACACTAGACCCTAGTTTCTTCGTTTCATCTGACGTTGTTGTTGAATCAATTGATAACTCACAGTCACTAACTGTCGATGCGCGCTCCAGCGCAAGATTCTACGCACAGGTACCAGAACCCCGTGAAGGGATACGTAGCGGTCATATCCCAAATTCAGTCTGTCAGCCATTTGCTGAGTTAATTGACCAACATAAGATGAGGTCGAGTCCAGAGTTGGCTGACATTCTCTCGACGACACTGAACAAACAGGCTCAAAATACCATTTTCAGCTGTGGCTCAGGCGTTACTGCCTGTATTGTGTTGCTAGCAGCTTATATCTGCGGTTATGAAAACCTTAGTGTCTATGACGGCTCCTGGACAGAATGGGGCGCGAGTAAAACACTACCCATCGCGACTGACTAACTATCGCACTGGGTTAAAAAAGCAGACAAGGCAGCCTACATTGGCTGCCTTGTTATTGATTAGGGTTTCTTCCTACTGCATCTGCTCATCAAGGTTAAGTACGGTTAGCGCATTACTTACACTCGTCGCAATCACATCAATCACTCCGGTACGCAATGCACCCAGCAGAGCTAAGGGTTTACTGTTTTCAGCGGCTATCGCGATAACTTCCGAGATAGGTCTAAACTCATCAATGCTTAAACCAATCACTCGATCACTCATCACGGTCTTTGCTGATTGGCCGTGAATGTCAAAGAAATCATAACCAGCAAAATCTCCGACCACGCCCTGCTGCATGCGCGATTGAACAACTTCATCCGCGGTAAACCAACCGAGATCAACCATGTAGCTGTTCTCACTCATATCTCCGATACCAACAAGTGCGACATCGGCTTTACGTGCTAAATCGAGCGTCTGCTTAACTGTCGCATTTTGCATAAATGCCAGTTTCTGCTCACGGTTTTCAGCATAGGCTGGTGCATAAAGCGTTTCGGATGTGCCACCGTAACTTTTCGCAAACTGACGACAAATATGGTCAGCGTTGAACATCCCCCCCCGTGGATGGATACCGCCAATGCCGCAAACAAACTTCACATCTCGTTGGGGAATAACGCCAACATGGTGCGCGACCGCAGAGACATTGCGCCCTTGCCCCACTGTTACCACAGCTCCTGCTCAATCTTGGCGCTAAATACTGGGTGGTACTTTACCGTGATTTCTACAATACCTTCGTCACGGGCTTGCTTGAGCATTCGCCCAACTTTTGCTCGAGAGACCGAAAACTTCTTAGAAATCTCTTCTTGCGTGGCGCCGTCTTGATAGTAAGCAACGGAAATTTCAGTTAATAGATCGGTGTTATCATCCGATATCTCATTTTGAGGTTTACTCATCAGCGTATTCCAAACTTTAATTACGCACTAAACATGTGCTCACATGCGTAGCATATGTCATAACCCACTTACCTAGCAACATATGCTCATCACAATTACAAATTCTCAGTCGCTTTTTACTACTTTCCCAACACCTCTCAAACGCAGGCTGGGCTTGGCAAACGTTTATCTCGCAGGGCTAGAAATGAAAGGGCAAAAATTACTTGATGAATGTCACTATAAAGTGCGTTTGTGGATTGACATTCCACCTATATAAGATAATTATGAACCCATCATTTACTCAGCGTTAGAGCAAATGTTCACGACAAATGCTCAAACGTTTGAAAGTTCCAAGTTAGCTAAGCAAATGTACAACTACACTATTGGTTAACTCGCTTGCAAATGCACTACACATACACTGCTTAGCATGTATGAGACTAAAAAATAGGATGATCGGAATGAGCAATAAATTAGAGCAACTTCGTAAACTCACCACTGTAGTTGCGGACACTGGTGAAATTGACGCAATCAAAAAGTACCAACCAGAAGATGCAACAACTAACCCTTCTCTGATCCTTAAAGCTGCTCAAATTGCTGAGTACGCACCACTAATCGACGCTTCTATTGAATACGCTAAAGCGCAGAGCTCTGATAAAGCGCAACAAGTTCAAGACACTTGCGACATGCTTGCGGTTAACATCGGTAAAGAAATCCTAAAAACAATCCCAGGTCGCATCTCTACTGAAGTCGATGCTCGCCTCTCTTACGATACTGAAGGCAGCGTTGCTAAAGCTCGTCAGCTAGTAAAAATGTACAATGATGCAGGCATTACTAACGATCGTATCCTAATCAAACTCGCTTCTACTTGGGAAGGTATCCGTGCCGCTGAAATCCTAGAGAAAGAAGGCATCAACTGTAACCTTACTCTACTCTTCTCTTTCGCTCAGGCTCGTGCATGTGCTGAAGCTGGCGTATTCCTAATCTCGCCATTCGTTGGTCGTATAATGGACTGGTACAAAGCGAAAGAAGGTCGTGACTTCGAAGCTCAAGAAGATCCAGGTGTTCTTTCAGTGACCAAGATCTACAACTACTACAAAGAGTACGGCTACAACACAGTAGTAATGGGCGCGAGCTTCCGTAACATCGGCGAGATCCTTGAGCTAGCGGGTTGTGACCGTCTAACTATCGCTCCTGCTCTTCTTGCTGAGCTAGAAGCTGCTGAAGGTGAAGTGGTAGAGAAACTGGTTGACTCTAAAGGTGCGGCAGAGCGTCCAGCACCAATGACTCACGCTGAGTTCCTATGGGATCACAACCAAGACCCAATGGCGGTTGAGAAGCTTGCAGAAGGTATCCGCAACTTCGCAGTTGACCAAGGCAAACTTGAAGCAATGATTGAAGCGAAACTTTAATCAACAGAATTTAAAAAGGGGAACGTTTGCGTTCCCCTCTTAACATCCTTTTTAAGAAACAATCTAATAATCGGTATTTATTATGGATCGCAAACATCTAGCAAATGCAATTCGTGCACTAAGCATGGACGGTGTTCAACAAGCAAACTCTGGCCACCCAGGTGCACCTATGGGCATGGCTGACATCGCTGAAGTTCTTTGGCGCTCTCACCTAAACCACAACCCAGCAAACCCAGAGTGGGCTGACCGCGACCGCTTCGTTCTTTCCAACGGCCACGGCTCAATGCTGATTTACTCGTTGCTGCACCTAGCAGGTTACGAGCTATCAATCGACGATCTGAAAAACTTCCGTCAACTACACTCTAAGACTCCAGGTCACCCAGAGTATGGTTACGCACCGGGTATCGAGACAACAACTGGCCCACTAGGTCAAGGCATCACTAACGCTGTTGGTATGGCGCTGGCTGAGAAAACTCTAGCGGCACAATTCAACAAGCCAGGACACGACATCGTCGACCACTTCACTTATGCATTCATGGGTGATGGCTGTCTGATGGAAGGTATCTCGCACGAAGCATGTTCTCTAGCAGGTACGTTAGGTCTTGGTAAGCTGATTGCGTTCTGGGATGACAACGGCATCTCAATTGATGGTGAAGTTGAAGGTTGGTTCTCTGACGATACCCCTAAGCGTTTTGAAGCTTACGGTTGGCATGTAATCCCAGCAGTTGATGGTCACGATCCAGAAGCGATCAACGCGGCTATCATCGCGGCTAAAGCTGACCCGCGCCCTACGCTAATCTGTACTAAAACTATTATTGGTTTCGGCTCACCTAACAAGTCTGGTTCTCACGACTGTCACGGTGCACCACTAGGCGCTGAAGAAATTGCAGCTACACGTAAAGAACTTGGTTGGGAGTACGGTCCTTTTGAAATTCCGCAAGATGTCTACGCGCAATGGGATGCGAAAGAAGCAGGCGCAGCTAAGGAAGCAGCGTGGAACGAGAAACTTGCAGCTTATGAAGCAGCATATCCAGAGCTTGCAGCAGAATTCAAACGCCGCGTAAACGGTGAGCTACCTGCCGAGTGGGAAGAGAAAGCAAACGCAATCATTGCTGACCTTCAAGCAAACCCAGCAAACATTGCATCACGTAAAGCGTCTCAAAACGCGCTAGAAGCGTTCGGTGCTATGCTACCAGAATTCCTAGGCGGCTCTGCTGACCTAGCGCCCTCTAACCTGACTATGTGGTCTGGTTCTAAGTCTGTTTCTGCTGAAGATGCATCAGGTAACTACATCCACTACGGTGTACGTGAATTCGGTATGACAGCGATCATGAACGGTATTGCGCTACACGGTGGTTTCGTACCATACGGCGCGACTTTCCTAATGTTCATGGAATACGCACGTAACGCAATGCGCATGGCGGCTCTGATGAAAGTTCAGAACATCCAAGTGTACACGCACGACTCCATCGGTCTTGGTGAAGATGGCCCAACGCACCAACCCGTTGAGCAAATGGCATCTCTACGTCTAACGCCAAACATGAGCACATGGCGTCCATGTGACCAAGTGGAATCTGCAGTCGCTTGGAAACTGGCTATCGAGCGTAAAGACGGTCCAACGTCTCTAATCTTCTCTCGTCAAAACCTTGCACAGCAAGAGCGTGATGCAGAGCAATTAGCGAACATCGCTAAAGGTGCTTACATCCTGAAAGATTGTGCTGGCAAGCCAGAGCTTATCCTTATCGCTACTGGTTCAGAAGTTGAGCTAGCGGTAGAAGCAGCAGCTCAGCTAACAGCGGAAGGTAAACAAGTACGCGTTGTGTCTATGCCATCTACAGATGCATTCGACAAGCAAGACGCAACTTACCGTGAAGCAGTACTGCCATCAGACGTAACAGCGCGTATCGCTGTTGAAGCAGGTATTGCGGACTTCTGGTACAAGTACGTTGGCTTCGGCGGCAAGATCATCGGTATGACAACATTCGGTGAATCTGCTCCAGCAGGCGAGCTGTTCAAGATGTTCGGTTTCACAACTGAAAACGTAGTGAACACAGCGAAAGAGCTTCTCGCTTAATCGTCTAGCTCACTAAAATTTAGGCCCCGCACTTATTGCAACATAAGGTGGGGCCTTTTTATTGTTTTTTGTTTAAGCTTTATCATTGTTTGTTCTTTTTCCTAGTCTATTAAGTGGCGATCCATCATTGGATTCACTAACCTTTATAAGTAAAGTCGTTGTTAATTAATGCCTTTAGCCAGTTACTGTTGCTCTTGTAGGAGAAGAAATGCTGCGTCACATAAATCAATCCATTCCGCTTTCAGAACTCATGCTTTCTCTAACAACGGCACTCGACATGACAGAAGGCCAACCTCCTGAGCACTGTATCCGTTGCTGCTGGATCGGTATGCATATCGGCGAGAAAATGCAGTTATCTGAAGCGCAGTTGTACGACCTGTTCTTTACACTGCTACTCAAAGATGCTGGCTGTAGTAGTAACGCTGCTCGTATCTGCGAACTTTATCTCACCGATGATCGCGCATTTAAACGCAACTATAAAACGGTTGGCACTAGCCTCTCTAGCGCGATCAACTTTGTCGTCAAAAACACAGGTATTGGTCGTGGTTGGGTAGAAAGAATCACCACTACGGTGGATATTCTGAAAAACGGTTCAGCATACGCCCAAGAGCTCATCGAAACCCGCTGCACACGAGGCGCCGAGGTCGCCCGTGAGCTCAGGTTTAGTGAAGATATAGCAGCGGGTGTTCACAGTCTTGATGAGCATTGGGACGGTACAGGAAGACCCGCACAGCTAAAGCATGAAGAGATTCCCCTGTATTCTAGGATTGCTTTGTTTGCCCAAGTGGTTGACGTTTTCCAATTTGAACACAATTTAGACACTGCAATCGAAGAAGTTCAAGCTCGAAGCGGCTCTTGGTTTGACCCCAAAATTGTTTCTTTTTTTAACGATATTGCGCAAGATAAAGACTTCATAGATGGACTACAGGCCAACGACATTGCTCAACGTGTCATGTCATTCTCGCCAGCCAACACCTGTGTAAACATAGATGAGGACTATTTAGACTGCATTGTCAGTGCGTTTGGCAGAATTGTCGACTCGAAAAGCCCCTACACCTCAGGGCACAGTGAAAGAGTTGCCGTGTATACAGATTTTATCGCACAAGAGTTGGGTATCGATGAACATCAAAGGAAGTGGCTCAAGCGCGCTGCCCTTTTGCATGATGTCGGTAAGCTTGGCGTCAGCAATACCATTTTAGACAAGCCAAGTAAGCTTAACGAAGAAGAGTGGGAAGCGGTTAAATCACACGCGGCACTCACCGAAAAAATTCTCAGCCATTTAAAACCCTTTTCGGAGATTGCTTGGATTGCAGGGGCGCATCATGAAAAGCTTGACGGGACAGGGTATCCGAAACAACTAAAAGAATCCGACATTCCGTTAGCCACTCGTATTATCACCACAGCTGATATTTTTGATGCCATCACCGCAGAAAGGCCTTATCGGGGAGCGATTCCCATTCCAAAAACGCTTGAAATCATGGAGGAAAGTTTACACTCTGCAATCGATGATCGGTGCTTTAATGCGCTGAAAAAAGCAATCAACACACTGCCAAAGTGATATTTTACTCCTGATAGTTACCCTATTATTTGCTATAGCATCTCTTTTGCAATCAAATGCAGTAAAAACGTTTCACGTTCAATGCTCATGCCTTTTTTCGGGCTTTCCGCTATGGTTTTTTCATTGTGAGCGATGGCATCGTGAATGTTCATCCATACCGCTTTCATGCCGTTTTTAATTTCGTAGTCCTCGTAGTTCGTATCACCGAGTTCACGGTCGACCTTACAGGTATAACAGTATGAAATCATATGAATCACATCGGCATCATCTTTGTACCAAGGTCGAAACTCCTCATAGATACCATAAGGCTTGATTCCATGAATATTATTTGCCCCGGTCTCTTCCTCTAACTCACGCACCATTCCTGCGATAATATCTTCACCGTCATCGAGGCCACCACCTGGTATCGTGTAGTCGTGATAACGCTCGGTGTACAAAAGTAGAATGTCTTCACCATCAACAACAATAGCTCGTGCCGCATTGCGCTTTACGATTAACTTATCGTCTAAGTGTTCTAAGTCAGAATGAACCGTGGTTTGCAGGTGTCTCATAAGTTTGCTAGTGCTAGAAATTTTGCGACGATTCTAACACTAGCGACCCACAAACATCTAATTTGATTGAGCCAATTTTATGTAACGCAGTTACGCGAGTTTAAAGCGGTTGATCATGGTCATCAGATTCTCTGACACATGTTTCAGCTCTTTGCCCGATGAAGCCATTTGAGCCGACTCACTGGATACCGTGCTCGCCATATCACTCAAACTGACCACGTTACGGTTAATATCATTCACCGTAACCGTCTGCTCTTCGGCCGCAGTTGCAATATGCTGAGCCATCTCCTCGATGGTGTGGACCTCTTGATTGATTCTGTCGAGTGTTTCTCCCGCTTGAGCAGAGAGCTCTGAAGCTTGAGTGGCTTTAAGCCCGCCCTGTTTCATCACAACTTCAACTTTTTCAGCGCCGGTTTGCAATTTCTCAACAATAGTCTGAATCTCTAGCGTTGACTCTTGCGTACGCTGCGACAAAGTTCGAACCTCGTCAGCGACCACCGCAAAGCCGCGTCCTTGCTCTCCGGC
>NZ_JATABG010000195.1:0-12243 GCF_036533755.1 Vibrio sp. M260118
CGGCTTCACGACCAACTTCAATTCTGGCAGAGCGATATTTTCCTTCTCCCTCAGCCAGAACCACGCGAGTCATACCGCCAGAACGGATGACTGAGGAGCGTGGAATGGTTAACACTTCATCACTTGATACAGGTTTCAGTGCGACGTTAGCGAACATATTCGGCTTAAGTTCACCTTGTGGATTATCGAATCGAAGGCGGACACGCAATGTACGCGTACTAGGGTCAAGAATAGGATAGACATAATCCACTTCACCATTCCATTCTCCACCTGGTAAGGCATCCAACGTCATGGATGCTTGACTGCCTTGTCTAATCCAATGAGATTGACGCTCAAAGACTTCTGCATCTACCCATACTTGATTCAAAGGACCTGCGCTGATCACCGCTTGAGCTGGAGAAAGGTAGCCACCTTCACGAATATTGAGGCTTGCAATAACGCCGTCTGCCGGCGCTTTAATTTCAATGGTTTGTGACGCTTTACCTCGACGGGCGATAGATTTAATTTGATTGCGGTCAACCCCCAAAGTGATCAAACGATCGGTAGCACCTTGTATCATTCCTTTACGCTGGCTCTTATAGGCACTGATCAGTTCTTCTTGTGCTTTTACAAGCTCTGGGGAATACAGAGTGAACAGCGTGTCACCTTGTTTCACTTTTTCACCAACAGCATTGATATAAAGCTTTTCAACCCAACCCGATACTCGAACATTGGTCTGCCAAAGTTGACTCTCATCAAAGGCGACATAGCCGACAGTTTCGATGCGTGGTGCAAGCACTTCTTGCTGCACAGTATCTGTTTTAACGCCAAGGTTATTTTCAACAGCAGGATCAATTTTCACTGTTCCTGGCTTGTCGTTACTACCATTGAGATCATCAGCATAGACAGGAATAAGATCCATCCCCATAGGGGACTTTCCTGGCTTATCTCGCTGATAGTTTGGGTCCATCGGTGCGACCCAGTACAGAGGTTCATCACTTGATTTAGACTCAGAAGCTATCATTCCAACCATGTTATGGTTCATGCCTGAAAGGTAAATATTCGCTCCGAACCCCAATGCACCACCAACCAGTAGCGCTAGGCTTGCAACTTTAAATGTACTCATCTTGATTCCTTTATTATTGTTCTTTGTACTGAGTGTTTGGCGCAGAAACTTGATATTCGAAACCACCAAGTAACATGGATAACTTGCTATTGACCTGGTTCATATCGGTGATTAGGCGAGCAAGCTCCATTTGAAGAGCCAATTCATCGGTTGATGCAGTGATGACATCACCAAACTGAGCAGTATTGTTCTGATAACCGCGCTCAACCGCTTCAATGCGGGCTTTGGACTGAGGTAATAAGCGCTCTTGGTAGCGCTGAATGCGTTCAATGAGATTCATTCTGTCCGTCATTAATGCGTTTACTTGGGCGTTCATTTGAGCGAGCAGCGTATCTTTTTGATACTGCGCTGCGCCCACTTGGTATTGAGCGGCCGCTACATTTTTATCTTGGCGGTTATCAGTGAACAAAGGGATATCCATAGTAAGATAGGCACTCAGCAAATCTGAAGCTGGCTCACCTTTCATGTTGTCAGATTGACGGTAGGCATACATCACTTCGACACCAAATTGTGGTGTATAAGATTGTTCAGCAACCTCCACTTGGGTGCGATTGGCAGAGATGTTGGCGTCAGCCATTTGCGCCATAGGATGTTGGTTAAGCAGTGAGTAGTACTGAGTGTTGCTGGTTTGCTGCTCTAAAAGCGTATTCAAACGCGACCAGTCTAATTGATAGCCTGCCTGATTCGAATCAATGGAACGGTGATTTAACCACTCTGAGCCTAGCCATTCTGATAACTGAGCTACAGCTCGATTTTGCATTTGTTGATTCGATTGCAGCTTTTCGTCGAGCTTATTGACTTGAAGTTGGGTGTTAAGCAGATCTTGTGCTTCGCTCTTACCAATTGAGTAATTAGTTTGAATATACTGCTCCATCTCTACCATGAGACGTTGATTAGATTCAATCAACGTTTCTGCGTGTTGAAGGTAGCCCAGTTCCAACCATAGTTGAGTAATACTATTCGCCACTTCACGCTCTCGAACTTGCACCTGATACGCTATACCATCTGCCTGTTGATTAGCTTTGCGTTGATTAAGATCTAACGTTGCACCACGCTCAAACTGTTGCATAATTCCAACAGAGATATTTGTCATGGGGTCTTCGTCAAATTTAAAGGAATCCACAGGTAAACCGCCAAAGCCCACCTTAAGTTTTGGATCCATGAGAGTCGAGCTTGCAACGCCCGTTTCACGCATCGCCTGTGACTGCGCAGCATATTGAGAGCGACTCGTATCATTTGCTAAAGCCGCTTCAATTAGTGCATTCAACTGCTGCGTCGAAGCTGAGATAGTTTGTGGAGTCGCGTTCGACCCCGAATGTGACAGGGCAGGCATCGTATAAATTGCAGCCGCTACCCCAAGACTCAGGGCTTTAAAAGCACTTAAGCCGTTTGATTCAATATTCATTATTATTTATCCACGTAAAAACGATATGGACATACCTCAACTTCTGCCTTCCAGCAGATAGAATTGAGAGCTAAATAGTTATGATAGTTGAATTAAACAGAGGGTGGACGCAGTAAGCTCTGAATACGAGTTACTGTTACGCCTATTTTGATTGGGTGACGCAGAGCCTGTTCAGGTTCAGAGATGCTGATTAATCGAGAAGATGAGAGTGGAAAAAATACGCTAGTACACACACTTTTACAGCAGTCCCCACCAGAGGTAGATGAACCATCGCAATGAGTAGAACTATCGCTCTTTGTCATCTCTATATCCATCGGTGGGCAGCCTATCATCGCATGATGGCTTGCTGTAGTCTCAGACATTTCCATCGAGTCATGGTGAGAACGTTGGGTTTGAATTGAAGAGGACGATATTGCACTCATATCCATCATTGGCATACTCGAGACGTAGCTCGACATCAACATCGCTAAGATGCTGATAATCAAAATACTTGTTTGTCTCAAAGAGTCTGTCATATCGTACCTTTTCACTACGCGTTCATAATACATTATAAAAACTGATGAACAATAGTGATATTTCAAATTTATTGGTGTTAAAGATTATTGAAAATAAAGACGAATTCAGTTCGCTCATCCTTCGCATTTACTAAGATATCTCCGTGATGTGCTTTCATGATAGCCTTAGCTATAGGAAGTCCTAATCCAGCCCCAACACTTCCGTTATGGGCACGCGACTTATCTGAACGATAGAACCGTTCAAATATATAGGGCAAAGAGCTCAAAGGTATAGGCTCACCAACATTGCTGATTATCACCTTGTTGCTCGTTTCTGATTCGGAGATTACTACCGATATATCCGTATTATGGAAGCAGTGCCTCAACGCATTAGACAACACATTACCAAATGCTCGTTGAAGCATATCTTTGTCACCGAACAGAGTCGAGGAACCATCTAGGGTAAATCGAACATTTTTTTCTTCTGCCAACACATCATAATATTCAAGCAAAGGGTTGATTACTTCTCTCAACTCTAACTCTGCATCGGTCTTGTGCAGAAGCCTATTCTCTGATTTAGCTAGGTATAATGTATCTGAAATGGTCTTATTGAATCGCTCTAGCTCTTCGATGTTTGATACTAGAATGTCTTGATACTCTTCAACGGAGCGCTCTATACCAAGTGCCACTTGAGTCTGGGTCAAGATATTGTTCAACGGTGTTCTTAACTCATGAGCAATATCTGATGAAAACTCACTCAACCTGAGATAACCTTCTTGCAACCTCTCTAGCATTTCATTTTGAGAAATAATTAAGTTGCTTAACTCCTTTGGAAGTGAGTCACTTGGTATACGAATGCTGAGGTTGCTAGTATTTACTTGCTCGATATACTCTTTTAATTGTTTCAGTGGCTGTAACCCATTTCTAACAATGATTAATGCATAAGCACCCGATAAACTCAGTGTTAAAACTAATGTCCAAAATAGAATGGTATTTAGCTTGTCGAAAAACAGCTTGTGATGAGTCACATTCATTGCGAGCACGATCGCACCGTTTTCTACCTCAGGATAATCGAACTTAAAAGCATGAAAACGGTTGTTGCCTACACTCCATTCATATGAAGAGCTACCTATCAGCTCAGATGGAAGGTCAATAGCTTCATTGTTCGTTTGCACCACCTGTTGATTGTTTAATATCCAGGCTGAGATATCCCATGACTGGAACAAGTCTAGATCTCGCTCAACAGTACTTATTAAAGGAAGGAGTTTTGTTTCTAGGTGCCTATAGTCCTGCTCATTAAAATGGTTCTTGATAGCGTGTTGGATCGTTAAAGCAAACACGACTAAAACTACAAAAGAGGCTGTGACAAACATAAACACCAATTTGCGTGCAATTGATTGATTTAGTAATTTTTTCATTCTACGGCGTCATCAAGCTTGTACCCCATACCTCGCACGGTCTGGATAAGTTTGTTCTGATAAGGCTTGTCGATTTTCGTCCTCAATCTTTTCACTGCTGCATCAATGACATTCGTATCACTATCAAAGTTCATATCCCAAACAGCGGACGCTATCTGAGTGCGAGTGACAACTTGACCCCTCTTCGTAAATAAATATTCCAGCAAAGAAAACTCTTTTGCCGTCAGAGGGATCGTGTCATTGTTTCGAGTCGCCTTTCGTTTAAGTAAGTCGAGGCTCAAATCAGCAATACTTAGAACAGACTCAGTTTTGACCGTGGTAGTTTGGTGACGTAATGCATTTTTGACTCTTGCAAGCAATTCGACAAAGGCAAAAGGCTTAACAAGGTAGTCATTCGCTCCAAGTTCAAGTCCTTTCACTCGATCTTCAACCTGATCTTTAGCTGACAAAATAATGACAGGTGTAGATATTTCACTGCTGCGAAGTGTCTGCAATAACTGCCACCCATTCAACTTTGGTAGCATAATGTCTAAAACAATGAGATCATATTCATAAGTGGTCGCTAAGTACAACGCATCAACACCATCGGTAGATAGATCTACAGTGTAGCCTGATTCAATTAGGCCCTTTTTAAGATAAGCTCCAGCTTTCTCTTCATCTTCTACAACGAGTAATTTCATATAAGAAAAATGCCTTCATTTCCTTGGATGTTATACATCGAGCTTGTGATTATATGATGGTTTAGAAATTTGATTTTTCGTATTATTGTCAAACAACAAAACGTTTTCTATGACAGACGTAACACCATTTCCTTCTTGTGACACACATAGAGTATCTAGTAATGCACCAACCAAACTCTGAGTATGGCTATGACCAATGAAAACATCTAGTTGGTAATGTGTATTTAAAGCATGGGTATCAATTAGGTTCGCATGACTTCCACGCCCTTGTACTTGATAAATCGTGAAGTTTCGCACCCCTTCCTCTGCGAGAACTGATTCAATATCCTCAAGCTTTTGTTCCTGAAATATTACCGAAATTTTATCAATCATAGTTGCTCCTTAGCTCCTAGAACAAATTGATGCTCTAGGAGCTCTGCTGAGGTTAGTTGTTGCTATCTCGTTCTTGATAATGAACATTAAGATGTACTTTGGCTACATACTCTATCTGACCTTGATTATTCAATCTTTCCTGAACAGTTACATACCCTCCATCTTTCAGGTGAGTAGAATTTCGAGCACTACCATAAGTTCTTACAGGGACCAGAGCTGTACTTAAATCTCGCCCGCTCATATCCTCAAATTCTGACAGTTTTTCCAGCCCTAACGTGTATGCTTGCTGTTTAGAGCTCACGGCATCAATAGAGACAGTTTTATGATCAACTCGACTTACATAATTGCCACCGGAATACAATGGTTGTGCAAATGATGCGGCACTAGTAAGTATAATAGAGCTAGTTAATAGAGTTTTGACTAATAGATTCATTATTATTTCCTTCTCTGTTTGGATGCTCTTAGTTTATCTAAACCAGTGTGACCGTTTTCGGCACTCAAACATGACATTTTTGTCATATTAAGATTTAGGAGCTACTCATCATTTTTTTGCACTCTTCTGGCATGTCTTCCATGTTCATGCTTTGCATCATTTGCATGTGTTCCATCATTCCTTCGTGATCCTTCACTTGATCCGTATGAGGTCGATTAGCATGTACTTTCTCATTTTGAACGGCATGGTGGTCTCGATGCTGATCATCGATGGAACTTGTTGCTAGCACTGGCATCGCAACTAAGCCACTTAATAACACTGATACATATAACTTTTTCATAAAATCACCTAACCCTTACTTATGCTTTGAACTGTTGATTGTTTTCAATTTTTTCCACCGATTGCTCGTTGGCTTCGGAGTCTTTCTTTTCACTCGGCATCATCATCTTCATCATTAAACCATGCATCGCTAAACAGATGATTAATGGAACAATCGCACTACTTAGGTATGCCCAACTAAACATCTCTTGGCTAGAAGAGAGAATAAACAATGGAATACCCACCATTAGTAACGCGCATAGAACCATCATCCATCCATGACCTTTATGATGACCATTCTTGTGACAATCTGATTTTTTGCTTTTCATTCTCTTGCTCTCCAAAATAACTTTAACTCGTTTAACTGAGATTCAGTTTATCGCAGCACTTAGATCAGTAATGGGGAGGGGTTCATGACAATTTTGTCATCTTAGCCGTTTTTCTTACCCCAAAACCACCAGACGATAAATACGATTGCTGTAAGACCTAAAAAATTGACTAACATGGCATTACTCCTCATTGGTTGTAGGGGCTGAAGGTGGTGTATATAAGCGCAAGCGATTTGCATTGGTTACAACGGTAACAGAGGAAAGTGACATCGCTGCCCCAGCGATGATCGGGCTTAATAGCCAACCCGTGAATGGAAACAGGAGCCCTGCTGCTACGGGAATCCCTAAGCTGTTATAGATAAACGCCCCCCACAAGTTCTGTTTAATGTTCTTCATTGTCGCAGTACTGATCCCAATCACATCTGAAATACCGTGGAGTGAGCTGCGCATCAAGGTAATATCGGCACTTTCAATCGCGACATCCGTACCACTGCCAATAGCAAAACCAACGTCTGATTGAGCAAGTGCTGGCGCATCATTGATACCATCACCGACCATGCCAACAACATGCCCTTTCGCTTGCAACTGCTTAATCCAGTGAAGCTTATCCTCAGGCATCAATTCCGCGTGATATTCATCAACATTCGCGAGTGATGCCACCGCTTTCGCTGTATTGTGGTTATCACCCGTTAGCATCACGACATGGATGCCTTGCTGATGAAAACGATTTATCGCACTTCGAGCATCATCTCGAATGGGGTCACTGATACCGAACAGCGCTTGTACTTGATCGCCTATCGCAAAATACACCACTGTGTTAGCTTCTTGCTCCCACTGCAAAGCATGCTCTGTTACCGATTCAACATTGACGTTAAACTGGCTCATCAGCTTGCGATTGCCAAGCAACACGCGTTGACTCGCATACTGAGCCTGAACACCAAGCCCGGTTAAGGACTCGAAATCTGACACTTCTGGTAGGTTCGCTTCATCATGCACCTCACTTTGAGTAAATGCGATTAACGCTTTAGCTAGCGGATGGTTAGAGCCTTTCTCCAAAGCATTGACCAGAGGCAGAAGCTCTGAGTCTTCTGACAACAAAACAGAATTTGTTACTTCAGGTTTACCTTGAGTAATCGTGCCGGTTTTATCCAATACAACGACATCCAATTCACTGGCTCTTTGCAGTGCTTCACCATTTCGGATTAGCCCGCCAAACTCGGCTGCCTTACCGACACCGATCATAGTAGAAATCGGCGTTGCAAGACCAAGTGCACATGGGCATGCGATGATCAACACCGAGGTTGCTGCCACAATCATATAAACTAAGGAAGGTTGAGGACCAAAGTTATACCAAGCCATCGCTGTCAGAATCGATAGAATCATCACGGTTGGTACAAACACTGAAGACACTTTATCGGCTAGATGGCTGATTGGTGGTTTTGAGTTTTGTGCGTTCGACACCATGCTAATGATTTGAGCAAGAACTGTATCACTGCCCACTTTCTGCGCGTCAAAAACGAAACTTCCGTGGTCATTAATCGTCCCAGCAGACACTGAGCTGCCCACTTGTTTAACAACAGGGATAGGCTCTCCAGTGAGCATAGACTCATCAATCGTTGTCTCGCCCTCTGTAATCACACCATCAACCGGGACCTTTTCACCAGCTCTAACGCGAATCAAGTCGCCTGCGATAACTTGTTCAATCGGCAAAGACATCTCTTTACCGTCTCGAATCACCATGGCAGTTTTGACTCTCAAATCAAGCAAACGCTTGATAGCCTGCGAAGTTCTGCCTCGCGCCTTTAACTCAAGCGCCTGTCCTAAATTGATTAAACCAATGATCATGGCAGTAGCTTCAAAGTAGAGATGCCTTGCACTTTCTGGAAGCCATTGCGGCCCGACTACGACCATCATTGAATAGAGCCAGGCGGTGCCCGTTCCTAGCGCTATCAACGTATCCATGTTCGCATTACGGTTCAGAAAGGCCTTCCAAGCTCCAGTAAAAAAGTGCTTGCCCGCACGGACTAAAATGAAAAATGTCACTAAACCTACGGCCAACCATAGCAACTGCTCAGATTGCGTATTGACATTCATTGGTCCGCCGAACAGACCGTACACCATCAACGGCACGCCGAGACCAAGACCTATAATGCTTTGTTTTACTTTAAAGCGATACTCCTGCGCTTCACGCTCTTCTTTAAGGTCGCTTGCTAATGCCTGGTCGATAATTTCTTCTGCGTCATATCCTACGCCTTGTATCGCCTCAATGAGTACACTAGCAGACTGATTTGACACCACGGTCGCCGTGCGATTCGCAAAGTTCACGTCCACAGAGTCGACTCCTGACACCGATATAAGCGCACTTTCAATCGTATTAACACAACTTGCGCAAGTGACACCGATTAATGACAGCTCAATACTGACATCCGACGCCTGTGTTGTTTTCACTTTATTCGATTTAATGACGTCCGTAGTTTGTGGTTGTGTGTCATCAGTACTACCGCTATAACCCAGTTCGACTAA
Source organism: Vibrio sp. M260118 (assembly GCF_036533755.1). Classification (NCBI taxonomy): domain Bacteria; kingdom Pseudomonadati; phylum Pseudomonadota; class Gammaproteobacteria; order Vibrionales; family Vibrionaceae; genus Vibrio; species Vibrio sp. M260118. Next base: position 9,078 of record NZ_JATABG010000195.1, read on the forward strand.
TTCGCCTTCAATGTCATCGCCGTTCAAACTGCTATTCACCACCAATGTTTGTTTGTCTAAATCAACAACTACTTGAGCGGAAGCGTCCAGTTCAACTATTGCTTTAGTGACTTTACCCACACAGTGTTGGCAAGTAACATTAGATACTGATGTACGATACTCTTGCTGCGTAGGTATTGAAGCTGCATATCCTAACTTTGCAATGACTTCTATCGCGCTTTCCGGCATTAACGTGGTAATAAGCTCTGCTCTGTGTTTGGTATCATTAATAGTGAAAGATACATCCGGGTCTCTTTCACGTAACCCATCTACAATTTTAGCGACACATCGGCCACAATTAATGCCGGAAAGTGCTAGAGAATACTGTGTTGTGTTCATGTTAGTTTTCCTCACGTAATACTTGATGGTGCTTCTCAGACCAGTCTTCTATTAAGCAACACAGTGCGTTGCCGTTGGGCTCCATATCCGGCTTTTTATCCCACTCTGCATAAGTCTCTTCCATCATGGCTAAATGGCGTTGGTATTCTTCGATTTTTCGCTTGATTTCTACAATTTTGTCAGTCAGCATTTGCCTCACAGCAGGGCAAGGAGTCTGCCCTTGCTCAGAGTAATCAATGATTTCTTGAATCTGACTAAGGCTAAAACCAATAGCTCTTGCATGAGAAATGAACTTCAGGCGATTAACCGCACTTTGTTGGTATATCTTGTAGCCATTGTTAGGATCTCTCTCTGCATAAAGAAGACCTTTTCGAGTGTAAAACCTGACTGTTTCAGCAGTCACACCTGCTGCTCTAGCAATTTCAGTTGTCAACATAATCCATGCCTCTGAAGGTTTAATGCACATGAAACTTTGTTCGTTTTATGTTGCTAGCCAAAAATAAATGCGACTAAAAATATAATCACAAACAACCCAATAAACAGTTTAAGTAACAACTTAGGGTCACTGCTCCCACCGTTTGGGGCTTTGTTACAACAACTCATAACTATCTCCAATTCGTTACCAATGTGTATTAGTTGTAGCTTAAAACCTATGTGTTAGACATAGGTCAAGCGTATTGAGAAAAAATTCAAGAGGAATGTTATTGGTGAGGGATAAATTGGGATCTAATTGCAATAATGTAATGAACATTAACTCTAAATGATCTGGAGGCTCTCCGGATTCAGGTAGTGCCACGAATCGCTTAACCACATAGCTAAAAACACTAGAGTTTCTCAGCAACCCTCCCTGCCCAATCTAAGATTGATTCGATTGGAATACCTGTCGGGTGCCCTTCTACTGACTTAGGGTGAGATATACCAATATGCTTTTTGAAGCCAAACATGGCATCCATTTCTTGTGTTGGCCATCCAAGAGACTTTGTCACCACGCCTATTTTAATTCGAGAAAACTGTTCTTTCCAATTACGAGTATCGTTCTGCCGCACGCATTTGGTTGAGATCCATTTATTCAGGCCTGTTACATCTGTCTCAATCAAGTAATTAATATGGCCGTTCCGTTCAACGACAACGCAACGAATCGTTCTCTTGGCACCAGAGTCAATCAGGTGACATTTACTACGCCCAACCTGATCCAGCTCGTGAGTATAAGAATCAATGATTGTACAGGCGTATTTTTCCTCTAGCATTTGCACCATCATGTTAAAGGCCGTAAAGCGAGAGGCATACTCCTCAGACCTATCAGTACCATCTTGCATACCTCCACCCATGTCTGCCGAAGGTATCTCACCATTACTGCCAGGCTCATTGGTACTGACCTTATCACCAGCTTTCTTAGCTGCATCTTTGCTTCTATCTGGTCGATGACTCCTTTTGGGTGTTGTTGCTTTCGACGTTGAAAAACTATTTTTAAACCTTACTGAGCAGGTATTTTCACCTAGCAAGAAGGCGTGGTTAGCATCGGACGCCTCGCGATCATCATCGATAATATGATCTTCTGGGCGCTCATACGGTTCCGGGCCTTCACCACCACACGTTGGTTTTTGACCTTCATCTGGATGCGTAAAAGACGGGTTATGGAAGTAGACCCGAGACGGCATTTGAGCATTAATTTCAATATCTGTGATCTTTTCCACCAGAAAATAGCGACCACTTGCATCAAGCCTGCCTTCGTATTCGAAAGACCATCCAGCCATTTGTGGCGGATCAAAGTGAAATAGCCAACGCTTATACCCCGCAGACACATCTCGTTCCTTTTCGACGTTGAAATATCTAAAAATCGACTCAAATGAACGCTTTGCATTGCTATCAATAAGCAACCAGCTCAACATTGCTCTCGTTGCTGAATCATTGAATGCCGAAGGAGGAAAGTTTGATGTTTGCAACACTTCGATATTGGCATAGTCCTCCTTGGTGTTTACTTCGACCTTGAAGTCTGTAAGCAAACGAGAAGACATTAATGACGCTCGCGATAAGTACGAGCTGGCATAAAATAGGACCCTTGCCAGCTCAAGCTGAGGAATAACCAGTGTAGGGGCAGCGCCTCGGTCTAATATAAATGCATGTTGCTCTGACTCTTTCTTTCTCAAAGACTCTGCTGACTCTGAGTCAGGGAACTCACTCAAACTACTGTGTCGAAGGAACTCATTACTTCTAAATTTGTGACTTCCTCGTTTAGCGTAACTTTCTGATAACCCTCTTTGATTAATTATTTTTCCTCGATATAAAGCAGGAACGTTAGAAAATGCAGTCGCATGAAAATTATTTTTCTGCTGTGGTGGATAGCACCAAACTTCAATTGAAGGCCGGTAAGACGAATCACTTGTTCGTACTAATACTTTACCTGTATGGACTATACGTACATCATCGTCACACTTGTAAAACCTAGCTCCCATATCATTTCCTTATTTGATGTTTGATCCTATAACTACCCAGTCGAGCAAATCGTCAACGATTGGCAGTATTCTTTCTTTCGGGAGACTTGCTGAACGCATCAATTTCCAGCGACTCATTCCTGAACCTTTTTTTGATTTTGCAATTACTGCCATGACTAGCCGACGAGCTTGAAACTCAAAGACGCTTTCTTGATACCGATTCACAGTAAGAGATAGTAAGGGTAATAAGTTCAGTTTTTTGCTCACCGAGCCGTAATCATCTAGCTGCTTAAGTAAGAAATTTTTGCTTCTTCGAGGGCCATCAATAACGGTATCTAATCGTTCGACAACCCTAA
>NZ_JATABG010000196.1:0-7700 GCF_036533755.1 Vibrio sp. M260118
GAAGAACACCGACTTTAATTGTCTCTTCTGCAGCAATGGCAGATGAAAGAGTCAGTGAGGTGGCCAAAGCGGCAAGCGATAATTTGAACATCTTGTTCATTTTGATTCTCCATGTTTGAATTATTATTCACCAATGACGAATCAAAATTAGTGCCAAATATTTAAATGAACTTGGATTGATGTAAAGTACTGATTTATTTGTTTAAATTTTGCATTGCACAATATTGGAAAGGCCATTTAATCGTTTTCTGATTAATTATGGTGCATATTTTGTTCAAAAATATGCACCATATACAGTTAGTTAGTCCAAGCTGCGGGAAAGTTTTAGTAAATTAGTAGCACGATATTTTGAGTGGTATTCATGTAATCTATAAAGCAGCGTCTATGTATTCAAAGTTGTAAGTGGGTGGTACACTAGAGTTTGAAGTGAAATGTATCTTTACATCACAACTAATTTTACAAACCCATTTCCACAGACGAGTCATTGCTGCTTTCGACATTTGAATCGCACTGGATAGCTAGAATAGAGCTCATTAGCGCCTGTATTGCCTTAGTTGCATCCTCTACAGCTATTGATTCTAAAGGGTGATGGCTGATCCCCTTCTTACAACGTACGAACATCATGGCTGTAGGTACTTTTCCTGCGAATACCATCGCATCGTGACCCGCGCCGGACACAAGTGATGATGAAGAGCCTTGAACGCTATCAATTGCCTTGCCCAACAGTGAAGTAAGGCCTTCGTTGCAAGCTACAGCATCGGCATGGTGCGTTTGTTTCCACTCGAGGTTTAAGTGGTTTGATTCAGCAAGGTTGTCTAAGCATACCTTAAGAGTATCTATTAATCTGTCACGTAGCGCATTATCAAGGCTGCGAACATCTAAGCTTAAATGCACCTCTCCCGGTATTACGTTTACCGCTCCTGGGCTGACATCTATTTTACCAACAGTAGCGACGACGTTGTTCTCCTGTTGATTTAATTCACATGCTTGTAAGTAGACCTCGGAAATCCATTGAGCGGCTACAACCAAAGGATCATTACGCATATTCATAGGGACGGTACCAGCATGTCCGGCGTGTCCGGTAAGTGAAATATCGTAACGTTTAGCACCAGCAATGCCCTTGACAGGTGCTAAGCTTTGGTTGGTGTCTTCCAGTATTGGTCCTTGCTCGATATGAGCCTCAATATAGGCAATCACTTCATTCGAAGTAATGGCTGCATCGCTTATGTTATTGACATCAAGCCCAAAATGAATAAATGCGTTGGCAAGTGTCGTTCCTGAATCATCTGTTAAGTCTGCCCAACTACTATCCCAGACACCTGCGACGGCTGAACTCCCCAAAAGTGTTGAGCCAAACCGCGTTCCCTCTTCATCACCAAATCCGACTACATCGATATGAAAGTTAAGCTGAATTCGCTGAGAGGCTAAATGCTGTAACATTACTAATGGGGTAATCACACCCAACATACCATCATAGCGGCCGCCATTAGTGCATCACAATAGTCCATCACTCGCTGAGCCAATTGTTCAGCTCGCAACTGGCTAAGATTGCTCTGCATATTAGACTCCTTCATTGTAGGTCGCGATTGCGGTCTGATAAGCAGCTCCTTGTTGAACTGGTACTCCTGCTTGTTTTAGCAATGTTTCCAAGGCAACCAATGTTGTCAGAACTGTGTCTAAACGAGCGTTATAACCCATTGTCCCAATACGCCAGATTTTGCCGTGCAAAGGCCCAAACGATGTACCGATTTCAATATTGAACTGTTCTAGCATTGCCATACGAATTGTATCACCGTTAATACCAGTTGGGATGTACACTCCTACTACATTGTTCATTTTATGTGTCTGATCCCCAAAAAGGGTCAGGCCCATTGCTGAAAGTCCCGCTGCCATTGCATCGCCAGCGCGCTTATGACGAGCAATAACTTCGTCTAGCCCCTCTTCTAAGTTGATTTGCGCGCACTCTCTTGCTGCAAATAGCATACTTGTTGCTTCGGTGTGGTGGTTCAGGCGCTCTTCACCCCAGTAATCTAGTACCATCCCTAAGTCGAAGTAGTTCGAGCGGATGCGGCTACGACTGCCTTGCTGGTGAGATTCCACTCGAATTCCCGCTTCTATGTGTTTTCTAGAGCGGATCAACTCCGTAGCTCTATCACTTAACGTAACAGGTGCAGAGCCTGACGGTCCTCCAAGACATTTTTGCAATCCAACAGAAACGGCATCTAGCTGCCATTGGTCAGATTCAAAAGAGTTACCCACAATTGAAGCTGTGGCGTCACTGTAAAACAGTACACCATGCTTTTGACACACGTGACCAATCTCATCGAGTGGCTGAAGCATGGTGGTAGAGGTGTCACCTTGAACAAGTGCTAGAAGTTTTGGCTTATGCTTTATGATCGCTTTTTCGATCAGAGAATCTGGGACTACCGTTCCCCACTCCACTTCAAACGAAACCACTTCAGCGCCTGCACGCTCGGCAATTTCAGCCAGCAAATGACCAAAACGGCCAAATATCGGAACAAGGACCTTATCGTTAGGTTCAATCAACGAAACTAACACTGCTTCGATACCAGCGCGCGCTGTTCCATCAACCAACATGGTCGCTTGGTTGTCAGTTTTGAAAATTTGACGATAGAGCTCCATCGTCTGATTCATATAGCCAGTCATGATTGGATCATATTGGCCAATTAACTGGTTACTCATAGCCTGCAACACGCGTGGGTAGGCGTTGATAGGTCCTGGCCCCATCAGCAAGCGAGGTGGTGGCGAGAGTCTTTCAAAAGTCTCCATCTTAAACTTCCTTATTATTTTGACTTTACTTGAATATTTTTGTTTGATTTAGATAGCTTGAAGCAGCATTCGAATTCCGGTGAAGGCCAGCACAACAGCAAAAACTATTTTTAATTTTGCACTGTCTAACTGTTTTCCAAGACGAGCACCTACGGGTGAAAAAAGCACCGTCAAAGGTACGATGAAGGCGAAACCCAGCCAATTAACCAAACCAAGGTTGCCAACTGGTGCGTTAGCTGGGGTTGTTCCTGCCAGTAACATTGTTGCCACGCCCGGAAGCGCAATTAGCAAACCTACCGCTGCAGCTGTGCCAACCGCTCGATGTGCTGGGTAGTTAAAAGCGGTAAGAGTCGGCACAGTAAGCGTTCCGCCACCAATTCCTACCATGACACTAAGGCATCCAATCGTCGTTCCCATTGCACCCTGACCGGATCTAGAAGGAAGCTGCTCAGCCATTGGTTTAGCCCCAGTTCGAAACAACATGTTTAGGGCTGATAATGTAGCAATGATACCGAAAAGTACCGTTAACCAAGCACCACCTATATACGTAACCAGTAAACTTCCTGCGATAACGCCAAATACGATAAATGGCGCTAGCCAACGCAGCAGAACCCAATCGACATTGCCATTGCCATTGCCATGATGCGCGCGTATCGAGCTTACTGATGTCGGAACGATGGTCGCCAATGATGTCGCGGTCGCTATGAGCATTGCTGCCACTGGCTCAATGCCAAAGTACTGGAACAAGTAGTAGAGCACCGGGACAATCACTATTCCTCCTCCCACACCCAATAGGCCAGCGAGCAAACCAGCAACAATACCTGTCCCGATTAATGCAAACGCAACTGGCAGAAAACTAAATACCTGATCCATGCTTAATACAACTCCTTGATGTGTTTGTTATTTGGTTGATTGTTGTTTGAAACCACTATCACTTTACCATCGCTACGTGGATCTGACGCTGCTAGTGATTGTTCTGATTTGATGTGAATCGCCCCTGCGTGACCAAAAAACTCTGCCATATCGGGCGCACTGACAAGATCGTGACCGCGCGCCCTGAGCTTTTCACCAACTCGTTTAAAGAGTGATTCACCGAGCTTAAGATTGTCCTCAGCCTTACCCCAGGTTTTGCCTAATAACCAACGGGGCGCTGCAATAGCTTGTTCCAACGACGTTTTCTGCACCAGATAGCGCCAAATGATTGCAGCTTGGGTTTGAGGTTGTCCTTCACCACCCATGGTTCCATACACCAGACGAGTGCCATCATTTAGTAGTGCCATTGGTGGGTTCAAGGTATGCATCGGCTGTCGTTGTGGTCCAATAGCATTTGGATGTTCTGGGTCTGTGCTAAATCCAAGTGAGCGGTTGTTCCATACCACTCCGGTCACTGGATTTACTAAGCCAGAGCCAAATTCCCAGTAAATACTCTGAATATAACTAACAGCTAAGCCTTCACTGTCGACCACTCCCATCCAAACGGTATCGCCAATAGGACCGGGATTCGGCCAAGGCGCTGCTGTACTCGCCAACTGGTGGTATTGCTGATTTATCTCTGTTTCAGATAAACGCTGCTGCATTTCCTTCGTCGCGGCGAGCGAATCGTTTAGATAGAGATTACGCCATTCAAAGGCAATTTTTATCGATTCAATAAGATGATGAAGTGCATATTCTTCACCTTCTATACTCTGCCAAAATGAATCGGATTTGTTTTCCGTGGTTATCATTTTATTGAGTAGGCCTAATATATTGAGTGATGCTCCTCCTTGAGTTGGTGCACCAAAGTTATAGAACTCACCCCAAGCCGTATCTAAAACAAGTGGCGCAAACCACCCAGCCTGAGTTGATTCAATGTCATCGAATGTTATTGGGCTCCCCCTCTCTGACAGATATTTAGCGTTCTCCTTAGCAAGCTCACCGCAATACCAATCTTGCAGCCCGTTTTTTGCCAAGCGTCTATATGTCTCTGCAAGAGCGGGCAACGTAATCAATTCGCCTGTGTTGAACGGCTTACCTTGGTTGTAAAACACCTGTAGTAGGTCTTTGTGTGGGTATTCAGCAGCAAGCTTTACCATCGCACTGTGTAGGCTTTCGCTGACCATAAACCCTTGCTCTGCGTAGCTTATTGCTGATTCGAACAGATCTGATAATGTCAGGCGACCCGGGTACCTTTCACTCGCAGCATGCCACCCGGCCACCGCGCCTGCAGTCGTTAGTGCCGTTTTAGGACCTCGCATATGTTGACCAAACTCAGCGTGTGAAAGCTCCTTTGCAGAAAAGCCTGCCGCATTTAGTGCCACTGGTCGCTCTCCTGGCTGGTGGATCAGCCAAAATCCATCGCCACCTAAGCTGGTCATGTGCGGATAGACGACAGTCAACGCGCTGGCTACGGCAATACAAGCTTCAACCGCATTCCCTCCCTTAGCTATAATTTTCTCCCCTGCTAGAGTTGCCAAGTGGTGGGGAGATGTTACTGCTGCTTGATATGACATCATGATTCCTTTTATGATTTCGTTTCGGTCAAATTAGCCCAATACCTGTCTAGCTAACTCGATCAATTCCATATCGCTTTTTTCCCTACCAAGTAGACTTAGCCCCACCGGCAATCCACCATCGATTGAAACTGGTGTCTGTAGCTGAGGCCAGCCACTCAGCCCGGCAATAGAAGTCAAACCAAGTAGAGTATTTCTATGCTGGCTGCTATTTCCGTTAGTATTTATCTCTGGTGCGACTGATGGCGAGGTTGGCATCAACAGGGCTGAGCGTTCAGGTAACCAGCTTTGCACGGTTTTTTTCCAATGCTTGAGGTCAGCCTCTGCTTGATCAATTAGCTGTTTACCCTCTTTGCTGCTGACTAAGTGTTGTCCCCAACGGAGGCGAGTTTGGATGTCTTCTCCGAACTCATGGATGTTGTTCTGCAGCCACTTACCATGGGCTTGCCAGATTGAAACGGCTTGGAGGATCGAAAAACACTCTCTGCGCTTCTGGGCATCAAGAGGTGGAGTTGTTATCTCACGCTTGTTGCCCAAATAACTTTCGTAGCATCGCCGTGCGTGTTGTTTGAGCGCTAGTTCACAACCTTGCCACAGAGATTCACACCAAAGCATTTGCTCAATGGGTGGGTTGTAATTGCTAGTGCTATCGATGGCGAATAGAGCTTTACAGGCGGATTCCATGGTGTCGAGATCGCGAGTCAGTACGCCCGCGGTATCAAAACGAGGAGCCAAAGGCACTAATCCATCTGTTGGCACTCTACCGTACGTCGGTCTTAAGCCGTACAAACCGCAGTAGCTAGCAGGCACTCGAATAGAACCGCCTGTATCAGTAGCAAGACCAATATCAGATTCACCCAATGCTACAGAGACCGCTGAGCCTGAGCTTGAACCACCACTATATCGGCGATGGTCGAGCGGGTTTCGAGAGATACCGTAATGGGAATTATTACCTGCGAGTGAGTATGCAAGTTCATCAAGTTGAGTTTTGTGGTCGAGGTAAGCACCAAAGCTCGTAAGTAGTTCAACCGCCTTGGCATGTTGCTTTGCCTCAGGTGCATCGCGCAGCCATGCAGGTAGGCCAGCGCCAGTTTTGAAACCCTTAACATCAAACAGATCTTTAACTGACATCCGCTTTCCGGTTAACTCGCCAGCCAAGGTGTGATCATTCACTGATGAAACATCTGCTAGTTTGAAAGCTTGAGTTGTAATATTACTCGGCGATGGCTGAGTCGCTAACCAATGTTTAGCTATCTGCTCGCGGGTGGTATACCAAACTTGATCAAATTGAGAAGTGTATTCAATGAAACGACGTAGTGCTGCTATTCGACCGGGACGCCCAACTAAGCGGCAGTGAAGCCCGATGCTGAGCATTTTTGGACTGTTCTCTCCCTCCAAGTAGAGTTCATCAAACGCATCTTTAAGATATTGATAGAACTGTTCACCGCTATTAAAACCCTGTGGCGTTGCGAAACGCATGTCATTGCTATCTAGTGTGTACGGTACCATAAGCAAGGGCTTGCCATAGTTACGGTCCCAGTATGGAAGATCGTCTGCATAGCTATCAGCGCAATATAGAATATCGTCACGTTCAGCGATAAGTTTGAGTGTGTTTGGGCTTGTTCGCCCAGTGTACCAACCTTTAGGCTTACTACCGGTAACACGTTCATGGATCGCTATTGCTTGTTCTATATGTTCGCGCTCTTGTTGCTCAGAGAAGTGTTGATAGTGAATCCATCGTAATCCATGGCTAGCAATCTCCCATTTAGCATTTAGCATGGCCTCTACAGCGTCGGGATGTTTTTCCAAAGCCGTAGCAACACCGAATACTGTCACTGGGATACAATGCTGGGTGAATAGACGATGCAAGCGCCAAAAGCCCGCACGACTGCCATATTCATAAATAGATTCCATACTGAGGTGGCGATCTGGGTAGGAATCTGCACCCACGATCTCAGACAGAAATTGCTCCGAGCCTGCATCCCCATGCAAGACGCAGTTCTCACCTCCCTCTTCATAATTGACCACGAATTGCAGTGCTATTTGGGCTTTATTGGGCCATTGAGGGTTGGGGGGATTTGCTCCATAACCCACAAGATCGCGCGGGTAATCCTTGGTCATATCGTTCCTTGCCTTACTTAACTTGCGCTATTTGAAGACCAATAGCTCGTAACCTGTTTAAACTATGTAAACAGCGTGATTAATTGTTGTTAAGCAAAAATCTGACCAAGTGTTCAGGTTTTAGTAAGTCATCAACTTAAACCGAGACCTCGGAGTACGGTTTCAACCGTAAACTGCTCTGCCTCTAGAAATTCTTGTTCCGTGAGCTGACGCCCTTTTAATAGGCTAATTTCAGTATCAAAGTCTGCGTAAAACTGAGTGGTACCCCAGATCATGAAGAGTAGATAAAGTGGTTCAATT
>NZ_JATABG010000197.1:0-6409 GCF_036533755.1 Vibrio sp. M260118
GAATATCTTTACGCTTTGGCGCACGGTTAACGTTCGCCGGATAGGGTTTCGATGGTGGCAGTTGCTCAGGAATGCCCTGTTTAATTTGTTCTTGAAAGCTAAGTACAACAGTCATCGTTTTCTCCAAAATTAAGCGTCAAAACTCACAGTGAAAGCTTGGGATTTCACTAATTCCACCATCGCGTCTATATCCGGTTTGAGTAGCCTATCTTCTTCGAGCTTGGCGACTTTAGAGCGGATCAATTCGAAGTTTTGCTCAATAAGATCGGAGCAACGGTTAGGTCTTCTAAATTCCAGTGCTTGTGCGGCATACATCAGCTCAATGGCAAGAATCTTGTCCAAATTGCCTAGGATTTGATTGAGTTTTCGACCTGAAATACTGCCCATCGACACATGATCTTCTTGACCCATTGAGGTGGGTACGCTATCTGCCGATGGAGGGAAACAGAGTGACTTATTTTCTGTGACTAATGCGGCTGTCGCATATTGCGGGATCATCATGCCTGAATTGAGGCCACCTGCGACAGTCAGTAGGCGCGGCAAGCCATGCAGTCCTTCCAGTAGAAGGTAACAACGGCGGTCCGCGATATTGCCTAGTTCGGCAGCTGCGATCGCTGCATAATCGAGAACCATAGCTAATGGTTGGCCATGGAAGCTACCGCCAGAAATCGCCTCTTCACTACTGATAACAATTGGGTTATCGGTCACTGAGTTCATCTCGATTTCAACCATCTCTTTTAAGTGGTAGTAAGCATTACGAGAAGCACCGTGAACTTGGGGAATACAACGCAGTGAATACGGGTCTTGCACACGACCACAGTTGTTGTGGGACGCCATGTTCTCAGAGTCTTTGAGCAATCTTCTCATGCGCGCCGCGACTTCTAAGTTGCCAACAAAAGCGCGTGTTTGGTGTAACTCGTCGCGGAACGGTGACTCACTACCTTGCATACCTTCGATACTCATCGCGCCAGCGACATCGGCAAGATCGAGCATGTAACGCATTTTAGTTAGTGCAGTAATGGCATGGGAAAGAATAAATTGAGTCCCATTAATTAACGCCAAGCCTTCTTTTGCATGTAGCTCCAGTGGCTCTAACCCATGAGCCTCTAGTAAAGTTTTGGCTGGCACGGTTTGGTCATCTTGCCAGAATTCACCTTCGCCAATCAGTGGCAAAAACAGGTGTGATAGAGGGGCTAGATCGCCTGAAGCACCCACAGACCCCTGTTCAGGCACCACTGGAATAAGGTCCAGCTTGAGGAACGTCAGCATCCGCTCGACCACTTCCAAACGTATACCTGAGAAGCCTTGGCTAAGGGCATGAACTTTGGTGATGAGCATCAACTTAGAAATCGCTTTGTCGATCGGATTGCCGACACCAACCGCATGGGTGATAAGCAGATTTTTTTGTAATAAATGCGTTTCTTCGGGTGATATTTGCGTGTCGCACAGCGGCCCAAAACCGGTATTAATGCCATACACCGCCTTATCTGAGCTGGCCATCTTATCGACATTGGCACGGCTGACATTAATTTTTGCTATGGCTTCGGGGCAAAGTTTTGCTTCGATGTCTCCATTCGCGATGCCGTTTACAATATCAAGATCCAAACGATCAACACCGTATCTAAACGTCATTTTGTTCTCCTAACTAGGTTATGACAGCAAACAGAGGGCTAGGGCGCTGTTTTGCACCTACTTAGCCACTATGTCTGTTTTGTTATTCTTGTGAGAAAGCGTTGGCGATATCCCAACACAACCTGGCTGCGAGGCGAGCCGTCTGGCTGTCGACATCGTAAGTTGGGTTGTATTCGGCGATATCAGCAATCACTAGCTTTTGTTTGTAATGCAGAATGCGTTGTAAAAACGGTGCGAGCATTTCCATGCTGACCCCGCGAGCGGCAGGCGCGCTGACGCCAGGAGCGGTGGCCGCTGGGAACACATCTAAATCTATAGTGAGATAGATGTAGTCACAGTTATCAATAAAGTGCTGAAGCTGAGTTAGATGATAAATGTGGTTGTGATGGTTTAACTCGTGATCTTCCACGTACCAAACCCCTAGCTCATCAGCGCGTTTGAATAGTGCCTCAGTATTACTAGCACGACTCACGCCTAAGCAAGCATAATGAAATGGCCAGTCTCGTGTTGCACAGTAGTGTTGAATTTGGTTGAATGGTGTGCCAGAGCTGGGTTTGACGTCGGCGTGATGACTTTCAAAGGCACGCAAATCAAAGTGGGCGTCAAAGTTGATAATTCCGATCTTAGGCGGTTTGGCTGGGTTGAGATACTCGAAGTATTGAGCGAGCCCCAAAAAAGAGGCCCAAGCGACCTCGTGGCCGCCACCAAGCGTGATCACTGGCGTAGAACGTAGTGCAGTTGCAATAACGCTGGCGCACTGCGTTTGGCTCTGTTCGAGTAAATCGTCATCGCAAATAACATTGCCAAGATCAATTAAATGGCTTGTGTTGTGCCATGCCATATTAGCCAGAGCACGACGAATCAAATCTGGCGCGCGTTTGGCGCCGATACGACCTTTGTTGCGAGCGACGCCTGCATCACTACAAAATCCCAGTAAGCTGACCGCGTCATTGTGCGGCTGTAGCTCTTCTACCTGCATCTTTCTGACCACATGGTGCACCCGTTTGCCAAGCGCACCGTCTTCTGCATCGTGGCGACCTTGCCAATGAAAGTCTTGATTGGTAATCAGCGAATTAGACATGCTCGAGCTCTCCTGCAACAAGGCGAGCCGCTATGCGAGGCGCACCTTGGAAATAGCTAAACTCGGCTGGATGAGTGACATCCCAAATCGCGAGGTCAGCGTCAAAACCTGATCTGATTTGCCCTTTACTCTCTCCATGGCCGATGGCCTGAGCTGCGTGATGAGTGACACCCCGCAAGGTTTCTTCTGGGGTTAAGCCAAACAGCGTACAGCCCATATTCATCATCATAGTCAAATCTGAGAAAGGTGATGTGCCTGGGTTTAAATCTGTGGCAATGGCCATTGGCACTTGATACTGGCGTAGCAGTTCGATTGGAGGAAGTTGAGACTCTTTCAAGAAGTAGAATGCGCCAGGGAGTAAGGTAGCGACTGTGCTAGATTGAGCGAGAGCCTCAACCCCTGCCTGATCTAAGAATTCAATATGATCAGCTGATAAGCCTGCATATTTGGCGGTTAGAGCCGTGCCACCTAAGTTCGACAGTTGCTCTGTGTGACCTTTGATTGCGAGTCCATGTTCAATAGCGGTTTGGTAGACCTTTTCTGTTTGCGCTAGGTTAAAACCTATCGATTCACAAAATACATCCACGCTGGTCGCGAGTTTTTCTTCTGCTGCTGCAGGAATGATCTCTTGGCAGATATACTCGATATAATCATCAGCGCGGCCCGAATATTCAGGCGGAAGGGCGTGTGCGGCGAGTAGCGTAGTTGAAACATGAATTTTGCGGTGTGCTTCTAGCGCTTTTGCAGCACGGAGCATTTTGAGTTCGTCTGCAAGCGTTAAACCGTAGCCAGATTTCACTTCAACGGATGTGACACCTGAGCGAATTAGGCCGTCCAAGCGCGGCAGTGCTAACTCAGTAAGCTCTTGTTCACTTGCTGCACGAGTTGCTCGAACAGTAGAAAGAATGCCACCGCCTTGTCTCGCGATCTCTTGATAGGGCACGCCTTGTAAGCGCTTTTCAAATTCGTCAGCGCGGCTACCTGCGAAAATTAGGTGAGTATGGCAATCAATAAAGCCAGGTGTGACTAACTTGCCTTTGCAATCGAAACGGTTTGCTGAGGTAACGTCGCCCTGAGTCATTGAGTGGATAAGGCCGTCTTTGATATGGACATTACAAACAGGTGATACAGCATAGCCTTCGCTGCCTGGTTCCATCGTGACGAGTTTTGCGTTTACCAAAACCAAATCGTTGCTCAAAGTCATAGTTTAATAGTTAAGTTTAAATGTATATACAAATAATGGTTTAAGTATTGGATTTGATCAAGTGCGATGTTGCGAAAATGTGATCAGTTAAAAGTACGATATTTCATATTAAAGGAGGACTTTAGAACTTAATTTGTATCTAGCACCAGGATGATAGAGTAATGCGGTGCTGACAAGCTTATTTTCGCTCCATGTGCGTCTATTTAACAGTAGGCAGGGTTCATTGACCCCAATTCGTAGCGCAGAACGGACAGATTCATCGGCAACAATGGCTTCTACAGTATGTTCAATCGCGCTTAATGGGCAGTTCTCTGATAGGTATTGGTTAGGTGTTATTTGTGAAAAATCTTGCTCTAGATAGCTAGGAGCATAGCTTGCATTTACCCAGCGGATCTCGAGCTGGATAGGGGACTTATCTTCAAAGTGTATGATTTCACTATAGAACACAGCGCTGCCAAGCATCACACCAAGCTTCATTGCCACATTATCATCCGCTGTGATGGCTATTTGCTTGATCACTTTGCTGCTATAGGTTTTACCTCTCTGCTCGACCTCTTTGGCGATGTTACGAATATCAAGTAGAGGCGACTCTGCTTTGTCTTCGGGCGCACAAACGAAGGTCCCTAAGCGTGGTCTCCTAACTAGCCTACCTTCCGACACGAGGTCTCGAATCGCTTTATTCACTGTCATACGGCTAACTTTAAACTGTTTAGTTAGTTCCAGTTCCGTCGTAATGCGGTGACCCACAGGCCAATAACCTTGCTCAATCTGGTCAGTAATATAGGTTTTAATTTGTAGATAAAGTGGCGAACTGCTCATAGGAATCTGTTTTTATATTTGACTATACAAATGGTTATACATTTGGCTAATAAATGCAAGAATGTCTTTAAAAATGAACAGTAAATTCGATCTGTCGCTAGCTTTTCTAGTCATTTTAGGAACTAGCACCGAAGCGATAGCGATAAGCAAGGCCTATTGCAATATCGGTGCTGTTATCCGCGTGGAACATGTTTTCCACTATGGTGATCTCGATTGCGGTATCTTCGTGGGTATATCGATAGCCGTAAGTAAATTCGGTGGAGGGTTTTGAGAACTCTCCACCATCGTCTAAAAGCCCTTGATGGCTGGCTAACTGAGCGATCAAAGTATGGTTTTCAAACCATGCATATCGATAGCTAACTGCCATACTCCAAGTACTGTTTCTATATGGCATTTGGATAAAGTCGGTCGGGGTGCTTCTGAAAGTAAAAGCAGCAGTGGCGTCAAAGGCGTGTTTATCTTGCACATAACCATAATTGACCTGTACTCCTTGTTCAAATTGAGAAGCACTAAATAGGCCATTGCTTGTGTCGTTGTAATAGAGCGAGCCTCCAAATGATAGACCGTGATTCTCGTCTGAATAGATTTGATATTGGGCATACCCAGTAATCGCACTGCTTAAAGTTTCGCCACGAAACCCTTGCTCTTGAACTCCGTAAGCTGGCATATCAATAACGAACCGGTTTTTCTCTACGTCCTCTCGGCCATTTTGGTCGATGCCTACAAAGTCGTGAAAGGCCATGGTCGGCCTATCAAGGTGATTATTTGCGGCAAAATTCCAGCGATACTGTAAGTCGATTTGCCAGTTGGAATTAAGCTGCCATTTTCCGCCGATCGCGATCTGGTTTTGGTAATAGTCGAGCTCATAACTGGCGGTTACCGCCCATACACTGGAAATAATGCCTGAGCCATACAGTTCATATTCATGTTGACCCAACGAAAAGCCAGAACGCAATTGTGGAGACAGGACATTAGCATGGAGAGGAGATTGCGCATAGCTTTGCAACGGGCCAAATCCATCATCTGCTGACGCCTCGGCCATGGCTAAAACGAGAGTGGTGAAGGTTAAACTACAGAGGATCCATCTCATAACCCCTCCAACTAAATCATTATCTACCTGATAAGAATATAGTTTAATTGGAGGGTGTTTACTAAGTAGGGAGGCTTATCTAGCTAGTGTAGATAAACCTGATGAAGTTAAGCAGCGCTCAGGTGAGTCGTGATGTAAGGCTGCCAAGCATTTTGGTATAACGCTTTAGATTCGCTGCGCATGTTGCGAATCTGGGCCATTTCAAATTGATTGAAGTCACGCGCTTCATTGGCGGCGGCACGTTCAATTTTTTGAATACGTTTGTAGATTTCGTGCTCTGGGCCACTTTTCACATCAGCAATGGCTTTTAGATGAATTTGTACTTCAGCAATGAGCTTAGTTTTGGGAAGTTGAACTAATACGTTGAGGTCGCGGTAGCCAGACGCAGCAGGTTTTTTAAATCGGTTTTTAACGCTAACTATGGTTGTTTCTCTGTTGAGGACCTCGAAAGCAGACACGATGCCTTGGATATCATTCGCTACAATCGTTGCACGGGCGAGGTCGGTAATTCGCTCTGGTTGACCATTAAGCTCATGAGCAATTTTTTCTTTTGCACGTTGAGAGGACTTTAGTCCGGAAAAGT
>NZ_JATABG010000198.1:0-6328 GCF_036533755.1 Vibrio sp. M260118
GACAGGAAAGTCCGCAATTAAGGCGATGCTTGGCAAGGAAATAAGCTTGCCAGAGTTAGTTTGGTCAAAAATCACTTGGGCGTGGGCTGCATTCTTCACTATTTGCGCGGGCCTCAATATTTACGTTGCCTTCAACCTTCCGTTGGATACTTGGGTCAACTTTAAAGTGTTTGGCCTGCTCGCTGCCACGTTTGGTTTTACCCTACTAACAGGGGTTTACATCTACAAGCACCTGCCCAAAGAGAGCACTAACCCTAGCGAATAACTAATGATATAATTCCTTTTTTGCAGCGACCAACTTGGTCGCTGTTTTGCTGTACCGGATGTCACAATGAGTAAAGAACACACAAACCCAAAGGGGCAACTACTTCTTCGTACCCTAGCGATGCCTGCAGATACCAACGCCAACGGAGATATTTTTGGCGGTTGGATCATGTCTCAGCTTGACCTTGCAGGCGGAATTCTGGCCAAAGAGATCTCTTCAGGTCGTATTGTTACCGTCTCTGTATCGAGTATCACATTCAAAAAGCCAGTGCGCGTCGGCGATGTTGTTTGCTGTTACGGCGAATGTATTAAGATTGGCCGCACATCGATGAGCATAGACCTACAAGTTTGGGTCAAACCCGTTAAAGAGCATGGGTTAGAAGATCGCTTTATGGTTTGTGACGCAACGTTCAACTACGTTGCCATTGATGGTGATGGGAAACCTCGTCCGATCAAGTAATCCGAATCGAGACGAAATTATAGCATCGTCAAGGCTTTAAAAATGCGCCAGTTGAGGTAGAGTACTGGGCAGAACTTACACTATTCATATAAGGATATTCGACCATGTGGTACGTCATCTTCTCACAAGATGTAGAAAACTCTTTAGAAAAACGCCTCAGCGTGCGTCCTGCTCACCTTGAGCGCCTTCAAGCTCTACAAAATGAAGGCCGTCTACTTACCGCAGGTCCAATGCCCGCAATTGATTCTGATAATCCGGGTGAAGCGGGCTTTACTGGTTCAACAGTTATTGCGGAATTTGATTCTTTACAGCAAGCTCAAGCATGGGCTGACGCCGATCCTTATGTTGGAGCTGGCGTGTATGAAAATGTAATCGTTAAGCCATTCAAAAAAGTATTTTAATCATGTTGAGCTTGCCTAAGTCTATCGTTATTGCTTCACTCGCCATTATCACTCTCGGCTGCTCTTCTGGTGCGGCGCAAAAGCAAAAACAGTTAGAGCTCCTTGCACAAAGCCGTGCCAATCTATTGGCGAACGAGCTGCCGATTGAGTCGGGACCACTGTCAATCATGCGAGCTAACGCGCAAGGAACAACCATAGAGATCATGATGGTTTACAATGATGATGCCAAAGGTGCAAGACCAACAACACAAGTACTCAATCGCAGTCTAAAAACATACTGCACATCAACTGATACCAAGAATAACCTTGATGTCGGTATTAGCTACCGAATCAAGATGCGTAACAGTCGTGGACAACTTATGGCCGACGAGCTAATCACGAGCCAACGTTGTCAAAGCCTTTCAAACTAAACTACGGGCCAGCCTCACTAGAGGCTGACTTTTCAAGGCAAGCTAAACCCTCATCTCCACTACTATCAACAACCTAGCTCAAACACTCTACAAAGACTCTTTCAGCGGCGATATCCCAAAAATAAAAATTGTGCAATTTTTAACCAAATATCATTGACGCGAATCAGATCCAGTTCTAACTTTTGATATCAGGGTCTGATGACCTTTTGTCCACAGCCAAGGAGGATCACCAAATGAAACGAGCTAGTAACTCATACCGTCTTCAATTGATCAAAGAGGTCGCAACTCGGCAAGAGCGACTGAAAGGTGGTGACCCTATGGCTAGTTACATTCAACACCTACTCGACGAAAAACCTCGACTTGAAAAAAGCAACGAGGTAAATCATCGCTTTTCAGGTAACCATTTCGATGAACATGCTGGCGGCTGGGTTAATGATCAATGGGGATTAAAATAGCGCCTAAAAGCACGTGATGAGGAGGGATTCTTTAGAGTTCAAGGATCTCTCTTAAAGACAAGATATCGAATACTAGAACAGATCCTGCTGCGGTGAACTTGCAAGCTTTTCTTCCACCGAAGTCAACTTACCTTTTCGTATTTTACGCAGATAGCGTTGACGGCAGAGTTTAATCACATGTAATTGTTGGGCAGTTGACATATTAAGCCAGTTAAAGCGCTCTTCCCTTTTACGCATACAACCCTTGCAGTAGCCTTTTTCATCTACTGTACATATGCCAACACAAGGGCTTTGAACGGTGAAAAACTCTAACTGCTCCAAATGGTTGCTCTCAAACTGAATGACGTCTTCAATTAACACGACATAAGTTGTAATTACATATTTATCAACAACTTTCAATCTAAACGATGAAGCCCAAACAATGACCTAATATTGACAAATGTCGGTTGCGATTAACTATACTGCAAACATCTAGGCCACTTATGTTGGCTTATCTACTTATATATTGGAGTTGATCTACTATGAAGCTTAGTCCAAAAACGTTGCTCGCTGCAATAACTCTCCCGCTTGTTGTGACCGCATGTGTAACTAATGGAGATGATTCCACGCAAATTACAGCTCAAGATTTGCAGCACCACAACTGGGAACTGGTTAGTATCGATGGTACTGATCTTGTGCTCGAAGAGCGCCAAAACCCACCTCGTCTTGAAGTGGGCGAGAAGATGACAGCTAATGGTAATGCAGGCTGTAACAACTTTTTTGGTCAAGCTGAGCTTAAAGACAACCAATTTAGAATCGAAAAAATGGGCATGACCATGAAGATGTGTGTCGGTGATGTAATGGACATCGAACAAGCGTTCAGTCAAACTCTATCTGACTGGAGCGATATGACACTAACCAAAGACACCATGACACTTAAAAATGACAACCATACACTGACATTCAAACTAAGTGACTGGAAAAACTAAGTCTTTCCAAGCAAACATTGTTCAAAAAAGCAGCCACCTTGGCTAATGCCAGTCAGTTAAGCTGACTGGCTTTTTTCTTATTAGGGTATTTTTTGCTCTTGGGTTTCACACATCTTGGGTATATTCGGTCTTCTCTTTTTGGCGGTAAAACATGGTGTGGTGTTTCATCGAGTAGATGATTAATACGTTTTGGTATAGTGCCCGCCGCTTCCAACCAAAAACCATATATCAGATGGATTATCGCAGTTGCGCTCGTTGTAAAGCTCAACTGATTGGGATGGATGCCCGGTATCGTCTTCGCCATATTAACCATTTGATACCGAATGATATTGTAGCCAAGCAGTACTCCCCACAGCTCTTGTTCTATCATCTCTGGAAGCTTACTTCTTAGCGTGAACTCATTGTTTAGCAAAGAAGATTTGATTTCCCGATAACCAACTTCTATTTCCCAACGATGACTATATAGGTCGACTATTTCTGCTGATGGGAAACGCATAACATCGGTCATTGAGGTAAGGATATTGACCTCTTTTCCCTTGATCTTTTTGGTTAATAACCTAACTTCAACGGCTTCTGGCAACTCAGGGAACTTCCGCTTTGCTTGTGGACTCGCGCTCAGAGCAACCACTTTATCATTACGCCCTAACGTCCTGACGACGGTATATTGTGTGTCTTTTCTCATTGGCATTAGCCAATGGCGCTCTTTACCTGTTTGGTGCCAACGATTAAGTAATCCTAGAGAGTAGAAACCCCGGTCAAACATGGTCAGGCTATTATCAGGCGTTGTTTCAATAAGACGTTCTGCTAAAACCATCTCATTCGTCTTATAACTATCAAACGCACTAGCTATCATCATATGGCTGCTCAGTTCCATCTGACAGACCATGCGCACTTGGGGAAATGAACCATCACCATTCTGGTTAGAAGGCGCTTCATACCGCTCTCTGTTCTCTGGGGTGTCTGGTGTACGCCAAACAACACCGTCAACACCAAGGAGCTTTAGCCCCGACCAGGTGGGATGTTCAGCCTGTTGGTGCCACATCTGTTGGCTACGATGAAAAACTTCTTTAACCGCGTCAGCCCCCAATCTTTGACGTGCCTGAACCACAGCGCTTGGAGCAACCAACGGTTTCTTACCTGGCAGCATTAACTGCGCCTTGCTTACAATGCTCCAAACCGGTTCCTGTCTATAGAGGGACATTGCGATGACGGTCCACACAGCCATATCTAAGGGAATACGACGCTTTCTAACCGTAGCTACACCAGTAGCTTCCAAACATTGATTAATAAAATCTGGGCAGAGAATATCTGAAAGCTTTCCGAGTTCTTCAGTATTAGGGGCGTAGCCATTAGCCATCGCGAGAGCTGTTGTGAGTTGCAAAAGAAAAGGTCCTAACCATCAAAAGTTAGGACCTTTATAACGTCTGTGGAGGATCGTTCAACCGATCATTTTTGGCTTAACTGATCGGCATTAGCCACCTTGGCTGCTTTTTTGTTTCCACTAGACACTTTTCAAACATCTCATCAACATTTACGTCAAATAGTTAATAAAACAGCCTTTTTTCAGTCATAATGAATGAATAATTGTCTTAGTTCGGTCTGTAGTTATTAGCCGATACAATTTTTCAACCAACAGGGAATATTATGACAAGGCTGATCACTCTTCTATCTTCAGTTATCCTTTCATTTTCTTCAGTGGCCGCTGACCAGTGGCAAGAGACTGTAGATAAAGCCAAAGGACAAACCGTTTACTTCCACGCTTGGGGTGGAAGCCAAGAAATCAATCGCTACATCCAATGGGCAGGCTCTGAGTTACAAGCTCAGTATGGTGTCACTCTTAAGCATGTAAAAGTGACTGACATTGCCGAAACCACAGCACGTTTAATCGCAGAAAAAGCGGCGGGTAAAAATAGTGGTGGCAGCGTTGATATGGTTTGGATTAACGGTGAAAACTTTAAATCGATGAAAGACAATCAGCTGCTGTTTGGACCTTTTGTTAAGGGCCTACCTAGCTGGCAATATGTCGATAAGTCTCTGCCTATCGATGTCGATTTCTCGGAGCCAACCGAAGGTCTCGAGGCGCCATGGGGTGTCGGACAATTAGTGTTTATCCACGATCAACAGACGCTAAACAATCCTCCGCTCTCTTTTGCTGAGCTCAAGAGCTACGCCAAAGCATACCCGAACCGTATCACTTACCCGCGCCCACCAGAGTTTCACGGCACGAGCTTTCTTAAAGCCTTACTCATTGAGCTAACAAACAACGATGATTCACTTCAGCTACCGGTTGCAGAGCAGAGCTTTTCGATCGTAACCGCACCGTTATGGGATTACTTAGACGAGTTCCATAAAGTCGCTTGGCGAGGTGGTGAACAGTTTCCAACCAGTTCGTCTGAAACGTTCCAACTGCTTGACGACGGTCAGCTTGACCTAGCGATTACCTTTAACCCTAACGCGGTCTTCTCGGCTCAGGCCAGTGGCAAGCTTGCAGAAACCACTAAGACCTACGCAATGGACGCTGGCGCATTGTCAAACATCCACTTCTTAGCTATTCCTTGGAATGCAAACGCAAGTGAAGGCGCGCAAGTGGCGATTAACTTCTTACTTAGCCCTGAAGCACAATCGCGCAAAGGTGACTTAACGATTTGGGGAGACCCTTCTGTATTGAGCGGCCAATACCTAACGGGATCGGCAAAGAATACTCAGCAGTTTAAGTCAATTGCAGAACCTCATCCAAGCTGGCAAGTCGCCTTGGAAAAAGAGTGGCTTAAGCGTTACGGAAACTAATATTAGCCATGTTAAGAGCGCTTTACTTAGTCATTATCGTAGTTTGCATAGTGCCTACCATGCCAGGCTTGCTTGGCGTACTGCTCTCTGCACTGGGGTATATTCCGCCAATTGGCCTAAACCAGTTTTCATTTGATGGCTTTTTAGCGGTATTCAATTGGTCAGGCGTTTGGCAATCAATCGGGCTAACCATTTATACCGCTATTGCCAGTAGTTATCTTGCCTGCCTGATTACTTTTGCGATTTTGCAGTCGACATGGAGAAGGCCGTTTTGGCGTAAGGTTGAACTGAGCCTATCTCCACTGCTAGCAATGCCTCATGTCGCGTTTGCGATTGGTTTTGCTTTTCTGTTCGCACCAACCGGTCTAGGCGCTCGATTTCTCCACCAAGTATTTGGTCACGATGCCAACACTCAAAGCGTGCATGACTTAGCCCTACTCGTCAAAGACCCTTACGCCTTGGGCTTGATTGTCATGTTAGCCATCAAAGAAGTACCTTTCCTTCTCTTGATGAGTATTCCAATACTGCAGCAGCTCAACGTTGAGCAAACAGAGAAAGTCAGCCACGCCATGGGCTACAGCAC
>NZ_JATABG010000199.1:0-6293 GCF_036533755.1 Vibrio sp. M260118
GCACGAGTGCGAACGCTGAAAGTACCAAAGCCAACTAAAGCAACCTGATCGCCAGACTGAAGAGTATCGCCTACTGCTTCAATGAATGCGTCTAGAGCGCGACCAGCTGATGCTTTTGATAGATCTGCATTTTCTGCAATTTTTTCTACTAATTGTGTTTTATTCACTGTGATTCCCCTTTGTGCCACCTGATTTTATTTTTGTCGGTGGCTATTCGTTCCATTTCATTTCAAATGCAGCCTCAAGCCTTGGAGAACAAGGCTTGCAGCTATAGTCGCTAAAGTTAGCTCCCAAAAAAAACGCTGACAAGCCTTTTTATGCTTATCAGCGTAATCTTTTACTTATTTTTGCTGCACATCACTATTTTACAGCTGAAAACTCAACACCAGACGGCTCTTTTTCCAATGCGACCTTCAATACTTCGTCGATCCATTGCACAGGAATAACCTTCAGATCTGCAATAACATTATCAGGAATCTCTTCTAGATCACGTTCGTTGTCTTTCGGAATCAGTACCGTTTTGATGCCACCACGGTGTGCCGCAAGCAATTTCTCTTTCAAACCACCAATCGGAAGCACTTCACCGCGAAGGGTAATTTCACCTGTCATCGCGACTTCTGCCTTCACCGGATTACCCGTTAAACTAGAAACCAATGCTGTACACATGGCGATACCCGCACTTGGGCCATCTTTTGGTGTTGCGCCTTCAGGCACATGAACATGGATATCACGTTTCTCATAGAAATCTGAGTTAATACCCAGTTTTTCAGCACGAGAACGTACCACTGTCATTGCGGCCTGAATCGACTCTTGCATCACATCGCCCAACGAACCTGTCTGAGTTAGCTTGCCTTTACCTGGCATCGCTTGGGTTTCAATGGTCAATAGGTCGCCACCCACTTCTGTCCAAGCCAGACCGGTAACTTGACCAATGCGATTGCTATCGTCTGCTTTACCATAGTCGAAACGCTGAACACCTAGGTACTCTTTCAGGTTATCCATCGTCACTGTTACGCTCTTAAGCTCTTTATCCAGCAGGATGTTCTTCACTGCTTTACGACAGATCTTCGAAATTTCACGCTCTAAACTACGTACACCCGCTTCACGCGTGTAGTAACGGATAATGCCGATAATCGCAGAGTCTTCGATCTCGATTTCACCGACTTTTAGACCATTGCGCTTGATCTGTTTTTCAACCAAGTGACGCTTAGCGATGTTGAGCTTTTCATCTTCGGTGTAACCAGATAGACGAATCACTTCCATACGGTCTAGCAGTGGGCCTGGAATGTTCATTGAGTTCGACGTCGCTACGAACATAACATCAGAGAGATCGTAATCTACCTCTAGGTAGTGGTCGTTAAACGCGTTGTTCTGCTCTGGGTCAAGAACTTCAAGCAGCGCTGATGATGGGTCACCGCGCATGTCTGAAGACATTTTGTCGATCTCATCCAGAAGGAACAGCGGGTTTTTCACACCAACTTTCGACATTTTCTGGATTAGCTTGCCCGGCATAGAACCGATGTAAGTACGACGGTGACCACGGATTTCTGCTTCATCACGCACGCCACCTAGTGCCATACGAGTGTATTGACGCCCTGTTGCCGCTGCAATTGAGCGGCCAAGAGAGGTTTTACCCACACCAGGAGGACCGACAAGACACAGAATAGGACCTTTAAGCTTGTTGATACGATTTTGTACCGCCAAGTATTCAAGGATACGCTCTTTAACGCGCTCTAGGCCGTAATGGTCTTCGTTCAGAACCTCTTCTGCCTTGGCTAGATTCTTCTTCACTTTAGAGCGTTTTGCCCAAGGAACGCCAAGCATCCAGTCGATGTAACCACGTACCACTGTCGCTTCAGCAGACATAGGAGACATCATCTTAAGCTTTTGCAGCTCTTGCTCAGTCTTTTCGCGAGCCTCTTGCGGCATTTTAGACTCAACAATCTTCTGCTTCAGTGTTTCGAACTCGTCAACGCCGTCTTCGCTTTCGCCAAGCTCTTTCTGAATCGCCTTCATCTGCTCATTCAGGTAGTACTCGCGCTGAGATTTTTCCATCTGCTTTTTAACGCGGGTGCGGATACGCTTCTCAACCTGAAGTAGATCGATTTCTGATTCCATCTGACCCATTAAGAATTCAAGACGCTCGGTCACATCCAGAATCTCAAGCACATTCTGTTTCTCAGATAGTTTCAGCGGCATATGCGCTGCGATGGTATCGGCTAGGCGAGCCGCTTCATCAATTCCATTTAGTGAAGTTAAAACTTCTGGTGGAATCTTTTTATTAAGCTTGATGAAGCCTTCAAACTGGTTAATAGCACTGCGCACGATAACTTCTTGCTCACGCTCATCTATCTCAGATGTGGTTAGATACTCTGCGTCAGCAAAGAAAAATTCGTTTTCAATAAAGTGATTAATTTTCGCGCGCTGCTGACCTTCAACCAACACTTTTACCGTGCCATCAGGAAGTTTCAGTAGTTGCAGGATTGTCGCTACGGTACCAACTTCAAACAAGTCTGCCTGAGTCGGTTCATCAGTATCCGCTTCTTTTTGGGCTACCAACAATACTTGCTTGTTGTTATCCATTGCCGCCTCAAGACAAGCAATCGACTTTTCGCGTCCAACAAACAATGGAATAACCATATGCGGGTAAACGACTACATCTCGTAGAGGTAGTACGGGGATCTCGATACGTTCGGAACGTTCCAAGTTCATATTCTTCTCTCTTCCGCTTTGTCCTATGAGCAGTATATGGGGGCTAATTGGTTGGATTCAATGAAAGAATAAAAAAAAGGGAGTAATTGATTACCCCCTTTCTTGATACATTAATTTATGTGAATCAGATTAAGATTCTGCGCCTGCGGCTTGGTTGTCTGAGTTGCTATAAATAAGCAGAGGATCAGATTCACCCTTAATGACTGACTCGTCGATGACAACCTTGCTCACATCATCCATTGATGGTAGTTCATACATAGTTTCTAGTAGAACACCTTCTAGGATTGAACGTAGACCACGAGCACCTGTTTTACGCTCCATCGCTTTCTTCGCAATAGCACGCAGTGCATCTTCACGGAATTCTAGCTCTGAGTTTTCAAGCTCGAATAGTGCCGCGTACTGCTTAGTCAGTGCGTTCTTCGGTTCACATAAAATTTGAATAAGCGCGTCTTCATCAAGTTCTGTTAGCGTCGTTGTAACAGGTAGACGACCGATGAACTCAGGAATTAAACCGTACTTCACCAGATCTTCTGGTTCAACTTGAGAGAACAGTTCACCAATAGTACGAGTTTCGTCTTTAGAGCGGATATCCGCACCAAAACCGATACCTGTACCAGTAGCAACACGCTGTTCAATCACTTTGTCTAGGCCAGCAAATGCACCACCACAAATAAATAGAATCTTAGATGTATCTACTTGTAGGAACTCTTGCTGAGGATGCTTACGACCACCTTGTGGCGGCACTGAAGCAACCGTACCTTCGATAAGTTTTAGTAGCGCTTGCTGTACGCCTTCGCCCGATACATCACGAGTGATCGATGGGTTTTCAGCTTTACGAGAAATCTTGTCGATTTCATCGATGTATACAATACCGCGCTCTGCTTTCGCTACGTCGTAATCACATTTTTGCAGAAGCTTCTGAATAATGTTCTCAACGTCTTCACCCACGTAACCCGCTTCTGTTAGCGTCGTTGCATCAGCCATAGTAAATGGCACATCAAGGAAGCGAGCAAGTGTCTCTGCAAGTAGGGTTTTACCACTACCCGTAGGACCAATCAGTAGTATGTTACTCTTACCTAGTTCAACACCTTCGCTTGTGGTGTCTCCATTACGTAAACGCTTATAGTGGTTATAAACGGCTACTGCTAACACTTTCTTAGCGTAATCTTGGCCAATCACATAATCATCAAGGTGTTCACGAATCTCTCTTGGCACTGGTAGTGCTTCAGATTGCTTTTTCGGTAGAACATCTTTGATCTCTTCACGGATGATGTCGTTACATAGGTCGACACATTCATCACAAATGTAGACTGACGGACCAGCGATTAGCTTGCGAACTTCGTGCTGGCTTTTGCCGCAGAAAGAGCAGTACAGAAGTTTACTACTACCGCTCTCTTTGCTTTTATCTGTCATTCGCTAACCTCTTATTAGCTTTCACTGTCTTGTTTTGAGTTTATATCAATTTTGACTAAATTTCGCCTGCATCTTTTGGCGATATGGTATTACTCTTTGTGATGAGTCAAAACCGAGTCTACCAAACCGTACTCTACGGCTTGATCCGCAGACATAAAGTTGTCACGGTCAGTATCGCGTTCAATCACTTCTAACGGCTGACCTGTATGCTCAGCAAGCAGCTTATTTAGCTTCTGTTTGATCGTCAGAATTTCTTGCGCGTGGATTTGGATATCCGACGCTTGGCCTTGGAAACCACCTAGCGGTTGGTGAATCATCACACGAGAGTTAGGCAGTACATGGCGTTTACCTGGCGCACCACCAGCTAGAAGGAAGGCACCCATTGAGCACGCCTGTCCCATACATACCGTACTTACATTTGGCTTGATGTACTGCATAGTGTCGTAAATTGACATACCTGCAGTCACACTACCACCTGGCGAGTTGATATATAGGAAGATATCTTTGTCAGGGTTTTCTGATTCTAGGAATAGTAGCTGTGCTACCACTAGATTTGCCATTTGGTCTTCAACTTGGCCTGTCAGAAAAATGATACGTTCCTTAAGCAAGCGAGAATAAATATCGTAAGAACGCTCACCTCGGGAAGTCTGTTCAACCACCATTGGTACTAGCGCGTTTAGGATTGGCGACATTGCATTTTTTTCTTGGTAGCTCATATTCTTATGTCCCTAAAATAAATGGCCCGGATGATACTTATCATACGGACCATTGTTAGCAGAATAGTTAACGCTTAGTCAACCTTGTAAGCATTTTATCGCTTATTACGCTGCTGGCTGCTGGTTCATTAGCTCGTTGAAGCTAACTTCTTTTTCAGTAACCTGAGCTTTAGCGATGATTGCGTCAATAGCTTGCTCTTCTAGAGCAACATTGCGCATGTTGTTCATCATTTGCTCGTTTTGCTCGTAGTACGCAACTACTTCTGATGGATCTTCGTATGCTGTAGCCATCTCTTCGATAAGTGCTTTCACTTTCTCGTCGTCAGCTTTTAGCTCTTCAGACTTGATCACTTCGCCTAGAAGAAGACCTACAACTACGCGGCGCTTAGCTTGCTCTTCGAATAGCTCACGTGGAAGCTGCTCAGCTGCTTCTGGGTTGCCACCGAAACGTTGTGCAGCTTGCTGACGTAGAGTACCGATTTCTTGATCGATAAGTGCAGCAGGTACGTCGATTTCGTTTTCTTTAACTAGACCGTCAAGAGCTTGCTCTTTGATGCGGTTCTTAACAGCTTGCTTAAGCTCACGCTCCATGTTCTTACGAACTTCAGCTTTAAGTGCGTCAACGCCGCCTTCAGCAACACCGAACTTAGCAACGAACTCGTCGTTGATTTCTGGAAGCTCACGCGCTTCAACTTTGTTCACTTTGATAGAGAACTTAGCTGCTTTACCTTTTAGGTTTTCAGCGTGGTAATCTTCTGGGAAAGTCACGTCGATTTCGAATTCCATACCAGCAGTCTTACCTGCGATACCGTCTTCAAAACCTGGAATCATGCGACCAGCACCCATTTCTAGAGGGAAGTTTTCAGCTTTACCGCCTTCGAACTCTTCACCGTCGATAGAACCAACGAAATCGATAGTAGCGCGCTTACCTTCTTCAGCAGCGTCTTCTACTTCTACCCAAGTCGCTTGTTGCTTACGTAGAGTGTCGATCATCTCTTCAACGTCAGCGTCTTGAACTTCAGTTGCTGGTTTTTCAACAGTGATGTTCTCTAAGCCTTTAAGCTCAACTTCTGGGTAAACTTCAAAAGTTGCGTTGAATACTAGGTCTTCACCTTCTTTCGTTTCAACTGGAGCGAACGTTGGTGCACCCGCTGGGTTGATTTTCTCTTTAACGATCGCTTCGATGAAGTGACGTTGCATTACTTCGCCCATTACGTCTTGACGTACTGCTTTACCGTACATCTTCGCAACCATTTTTAGAGGCACTTTGCCTTTACGGAAACCATCGAAACGACGGTTTTTTGCGATGTTGCGTAGTTCAGCTGTTACAGCATCTTCGATGTTAGCAGCAGGAACAGTAATGTTAAGACGGCGCTCTAGGCCCTCTAGCGTTTCAACAGTAACTTGCATTATTCATTAACCTCAAAACTGACTCAGATAACTGAGCGTATG
>NZ_JATABG010000200.1:0-6286 GCF_036533755.1 Vibrio sp. M260118
GATCTGTCATTAAGCGATATCGCACAGTGAATTCACCAACCGAATCAAAAATACCGACGCCATATTGGACCTGTAAACCTGGTAAAATATAGCCACTCACCGTCACTTGAGAGTCATCACCAGAGCCAGCAGTATCGAGCTGAAGATCTTGCACACCAAACGCTTCACCTATCTCGCCAACCACGCGACCACTTTTCGCTAAGCTTAAACCAATCAAAGTGGTGGTCATTGAATTGCCGCCCGCTTCACCATCAATGTCTTGACCACGAAGGAGGTAAGACAACGCATTCGCTTGTGCCATCGCAGGCTCCGAGAATATGGTGACGGTCGGCTCACTCACTGGCCCGGTCACTTTTACACCTGCTGTCACATCATCTTGAGTGTTGTCTGGATTGCGAATCGCCGTAATTTGCAAATAAGGTTGATCAACAGGGCCATTCATCAATACCTTACCTTCACTAATCACCAAATCTTGGCCAAATGAGCGATATGAACCGTCAGTAATGTTGACCTCACCAGTAATAAATGGACCTTGGTCCCTTTGCGCTACATTGAGATTACCAACTAATCCCCCCTCAAGGCCAAATGCAGAAAGCTTGAAGTCATCACCAATCTTAATATTGATATTAGACTGAACCGCAAACGGCACTTGGTTCTGCTCTTCGACTGGTTTGAGCTGAGCATCCAATATCACCTGGTCATCAGAAACACTGATCGCACTCGGCGGCAACTCTTCCACCACAACTCTCCCCCAAGGTAATGAAATGTCTCCATCAATACGGGCAAACTTAGGTGAAGCAGAAATCGTCATATCCGGTTGAGCCTTGATCTTAACCATTGGCGGAACATTAACCATCAACTCTTCAGCAAAGATACGTACATTGGTGCTCCAATCTTCTAAGTCTTGCCAATTCGCATCACCTGCTATTTCAAGGTCACCATCTGGCGTGTGTAGAGCGGCAGCCAAGGTAGCGTCATAGCCTGATAAGTTGAGTAGCAGACGGCCGGAGTCAACCTCTACAGGTGAAATATCTCCGTTGAGCAAGATGTCATCAATGAGCATTTGCCCCTTGACTTGAGGATGAAGAATTGGACCACTAAGCGCCAAATCAGTGGTTAACTTAGCATTGAGCTTGCTGAACTCACCGACCAAGGGTGAAAGAAAATCAAGCGTAAAGGTCGTCAATTTCAATCGCGCATCAATCTGCTGTTCGTCACTCACCACGTCAGGGATCATGATATTCCCGGATACATCACCGTTATCCGCAACATCGAGCAACCAGTTAGCCTGGAGCTTATTCTCTACAAGCGATGCGTTGAGCTTAAGGCTTTCCCACCCTAGCTCGATTGGGTTTTCGAGTTTATGAATCGCTTTACCCTTCGAGAGCTCGATACTGGCTTTGACCTGAGGCGGAGATCCTTGACTCCACTTTGCCCAGAGCTTAGCCTCTGCTTGACCATCGACTTGAGTCTCGCTCGGGATAAAAACTTTGATTTGGTCGAAATTGAACTGCTGTAAAGCCAGCGCCACTTCGCCTTGTTTCCCCACTTGGATATCTTCTTTTAAACACAATGATGAGCTTGCTTGCGACCAACAGTGAGCCGCCACTGAAACCTGCTCAGTCGCCATGTCAAAACTTAGTGCTGTCGACTCATTTAAGCGCCATTCGCCTTGCTCAGAAGAAAGCGACATTCTCTCTAGCGCACCTTGCCATTTCAACTGGGGTTGTTCGCTCAATGAACCAGTCAGCGTCAAACTAGTCGAGGCAATATTAGAATGAAGGTCTAAGTCAACTCGGTGCTGCAGTTGGTCGCCATTGAAGTTTAAAGAGATGTCGTCGATGACATTGTCTTGATAGGTAGCCTGAGTGACCTTTAGCTCAATGTTTCCGCTTGGAGCAGGGAACGGATTAACATTGCCCTTCAAACTCAGTGCAGAAACTTGAGCCTGCTTTTGCCAATCAATACGATTAGCATCTAATTTAAGCCCGACTAGCGGTCGTTGTATGTCTCCACGCAGTGAAACATCACCGACGATTCTTCCGCTTAGGTCTGGAACGGTTTTGATTAGATCAGGAAAGTTAATCGCCAGATCCATTCGCCACTTTTTATCAAGCTTACCTTGCGCCCTAATGCTATTTGGCCCATGGGACAAAACAAGCTGTGGTGTTTCAACACTCAGTGCGTTGTCACCTAACAAGTCAGAAGCTTTTATACTACCGGCAATATTGAGCGGATATTCACGCAGTACTCCGTCGATATCCAGTTTAGGTACATCAACCTGCCAACCACCTTGCTCAGTCAGGCTACCCGTGGTTGATAGCACACCACTAATATCACCTTCAGCTTCAGGCCAATGAAGTCCTGGCTGAATCTGGACAAGGTTAAGATTTGCTGCCCAGTTAATCGGAGCTTGCCAATCGGCCATAACATCACCAGAAATGCTCCCCCCTAGGGTTTCAATATCAATCTGGCTTAATGAAATATGTGAGAGGTCTCCTTTACCTTGCGTAAACAAGGCTACTTCGGGTATCTGTTGACCTTTAAGTTGAGCCGATAGATTCAAACTATAACCGTCAAGCGAGCCTTGCGTTTCGAGCTTTTCAACCGAGGCTATATAATCTCCTTTACCTGTAAGCGGCCACTGCAAATCGCCTTTCGTCAACTTAATATCAAAAGGCAACTCCGGTTTCAAAGGCTCAAGATTGGCGGTGAGTTCAGCTTTGGCTAGACCTCCAAACTGAGCCGCAAGATCCAACTCAGCCACGCTGCCGCTTGCTGTCAGTGAAAGAGTTTGACCTGCTGCGAGCTGATCTTTGACCCTCGTATCCAAAGACAGCTCTAACGGGTAGTCTCCTTTCAACTCAATACGCGCATTGAGCTGCGCCATTGCTTGAGGAACATCGAGTTCGAGAGTTTTGACGATAACAGTAGAGTTTTTTGCACTCGCCTCTAATCCTAAGTGATTAACAATAATTGGCGTCGCCTGGTCGAGTTTAAAGTCATGGATATCAAGTCGAGCAATATCAATTTGTAAAGGCAGTTTCACTTCAGGTAGCAAAATTGCTTGAGCAGACTTTTCTTGCTCCCTGTTCTCCACCTGCTCTGGTATCGAGGATGGAGAACTCGGTGCTAGCTTAACTATCGGGTTAACGAGTTGAGTCTTATTGATACGTAAGCGATTCCCCTGAAATGAAGCAGAAGAACTAAATGCATCCCAAGAGATCTGATTACCGATAATATCGAGCGAAATATCGCTAAGAACCAATCGATTGAGTCTAATCGGTACAGGTGAGGTAATGCTCGTCGATGATGTTTCTTGTGCTGGTTCTTGCTCCGATGCTACCGCCGTCGGCAGTTCAGGCATTGAAAATGTCAAACCATCAATGGCAAGCTGGTCAATACAGACGCTTGGCTCGGTAAAACAAGTAGCATTAACAGCCAAAGTTACCGTTCTAAGCTGGGTATCAATATTTAAGCTATCGTCTTTGAAAGAGACATGACTTAACGTAAAGCGGGGAAAGATAGCCCCTTGGGTTGACCCCACTTTAAGTTGAGGGACCAGCTTCTCTGCGCCCCACAACACGACATTCAAGCCTGTATTAGTAAGCAGCAGCGCACCCAAAGCCATAAAACCACTAAGCAGTATGAGTAACAGAGTAAACAGCAGCCGCTTTGACCACTTAATCGCAATACGGGTCATAACTCAGGCCCTAAGGTAAAGTGGAGCTTAAACTCATCGCCTTCTTTAGCATCAAGCCCCCAAGCGAAATCAAGTCTAATTGGCCCGACAGGCGATGCCCAACGCACACCAACACCTGTGCCGCGTTTAAGTTCTGGGGAGTCATTAAACGCATCACCGATGTCATAAAAAACTGCGCCCCACCAATCACCATATACACGGTATTGATACTCAAGTGAGCTAGTTATCATGTACTTAGCACCAGTCAAAGCACCACTTTCATCGACCGGCGAGATCGACTCATAACTGTAGCCGCGCAAATTGTTATCACCACCAGCGAAGAATCGCAGCGATGGCGATAGCTTACTAAACTCTTCAGAAAAGTTAGCCCCACCATCAACTCGGAATAGACCACGATGATTCGATCCCGCACTACGAATCCAAGTCATACCACCAAGCAAACGAGTCACTCGAGTTTCTGATAGAGCGTTCGGGTCACCGTACTCTAGGGTAAAGCTTTGACGGTCTCCCCATGTAGGCATAGACCCACCGCGAATGCGACTACGAGAAAAAGTGATACCCGGCAGCACGAACTGGGCGTTGTCGTCTTGCAAACCTTGGGTATAGTTTTCCAACAAGTAACGAACATAAAGCGTTCTATGCCAACCATTGTCGAGCACCCAGTGACGCTCAACCGCAAGATTTGACTCCAAGCTTTTGGTATCTCGGTTGTCGACGTTCTTCATTCCATACTGAATTCGATAATACTCGTTAAGTACGTCTTCAAGTGGAATACGGTAGCCTAAAGTCACCGTCTGTTCTGGAGAAGAGAGAGAGAAGCTACTGTCAAAACTATGGCCTCGGCTGTTCACCCAAGGTTTCTTCCACTTTAACGAGCCTCTAATTCCGGTATCGGTTGAATAGCCAATACCTGTTTCTAGTTTGTTTCTTGCTTGCGGCGCAAGGGATACCTTCATCGGTAACTCACGTCCTTGCCCCAGTTTACTCAGATCTGGTTCAACAAACACAGAAGAGAACCAATCAGTATTTGAAAGGTTTTGGTTGTACTCACCCACTTTAGACACCAAGTAGGGATCGCTCTGTTCGTAAGGAGACAGTGATTCTACTCTATCGAGCTCAATCTGACTCCCCGTAACTGTATTGTCACCAAAGTGATAGCGGATACCGCTGTCGTAATGAAGATAGATAAAAGCTTGGTTGAGTTCGGGAGCAACCTCCAATCGACTGGCGGTAAAGTCCCCTTCAAAATAGCCTTTCTGCAGCGCCAAATTACGAATCGAAGACTTTAATCCATCGTACAGACTGTGATTGAGGATATCTCCCTCTTTAATACCGCTACTTTTTATCAAGGCAATAAAATCAGCATCGTCGTGCGCTTCACCTGTGATTTGGATGTCGACCTGCTTCAACTCAACCGCTGGACCTGGTTCCACTTGAATCGTCAGCTTAGAGTTATCATCGGCTACTTCAAAGCTAATCTGTGGATGGTAATAACCTAGCGCATTAAGTGCATCGGTAATGTTTTTCTCGAGGCGAGAGCGAAAGCGCAAGTTAGTCTGATATTCTGACTCAGGTATTGACGATAAATAGGCATCAACATTGTCTTCAAGCTCACCTTCCAGTCCTTTAATGGACAGGTCAACACTCTGAGCCCAAACCGAAGGGGCAAAAAAAACAAGTGCGATTAGAACTGGTAAAGGCTTGCTTATCATGCTTAATTATCTGTCTACATAATGTTAAGAAATAATACCGCCAGTAAATCAATAAGTCTGTACGAAAACAGTCAATTAAGCGGTCTAAATAGCAATAATTTAAAAAAAGGAATTCACGATGCTCGATAAACAGACAATGATTACTGCTCAACAAGCACTTCCAGGACGGGAAACACCACTTGTTATTGATGACGTTCACTTCGTCAACCAAAGCAGTTTGAGCGCAGAACCTAAACAAGGCCACTCGAAGATCCTGCTAGGAATGGGCTGTTTTTGGGGTGCAGAACGCCTATTCTGGCAACTCGATGGGGTTGTCAGCACCTCTGTCGGTTATGCTGGAGGCTTTACCCCTAACCCTACTTACGAAGAAGTGTGCACAGGTCAAACTGGGCATACTGAAGTCGTTCGCGTTATCTTTGACCCAAGCGTGATTAGCCTAGAGCAACTCCTGCATGCTTTCTGGGAAAAACATAACCCGACTCAAGGAATGCAACAAGGGAACGATCTTGGTACACAATACCGCTCTGCAATCTACGTTTACTCCGATGATCACTATCAAACCGCGATTGAGTCCAAACAAGCCTACCAAGAGCTACTTGGCTCAGAAAGTGGCCCTATTACCACTGAAATTCTTCCAGCTGGCACATATTACTTCGCTGAGAATTACCACCAGCAATACTTAGCTAAAAATCCCGAAGGTTATTGTGGACTCGGTGGCACGGGTGTCTGTTTCCCTCCACAATAAACGTGAACAAAAAAGTCGCCAATTAGGCGACTTTTCTCTATTCAACCAATGTATCTAACCAGACATCAAGGCGATCTCTTGATTAATCTCTTTGTAAGTGGTCATCTTTTGTGAGTCGTTAACATC
>NZ_JATABG010000201.1:0-6269 GCF_036533755.1 Vibrio sp. M260118
CTTGCGTCTTGGCTCGTTGATGAAACTCTCAAATAGAGTCTGAAATCTTACTTGATAGAATTGAGTTCGCTTGATGGAAGCCTTGCGTAGCCACTGTCTTGGTGGATTGTTCTGCCCTGCGAGGTAGCAAATGCCTTTTGAAGCATTGTTGGTTGTCGCGATGGCCCAGCGATCACGCCACCAGCCCATATGAACAATATCAACTTTATCGAAATCGTTGTTATTTCCCCAATTGCTATCCTCTTCAACGTACAAAAGGTCGGCTTTTTGACGCTGAAGGCGTGGCAAGCAGACGCTCAGTGCTGCGGAGCGTAGAACAGGGTCTTGCGGCAAGTAGATTGAAACTTGCCGATCGTCTTTACACATATCGAGCACGTGTAGGAAATGAGCATAGGACGTGTATGGTGGACGGATTAACGCACCTTTCGACGGATAATTGAATACCGTTAGGTTGCCCATCGGATCTTCGACGTTGCCCCTTGCGAGTATAGTCTGGTACTTTTCGTCGATTCGCTCTCTCAATATAGGAGAAGGAGGAGGAACAGGAAGATTTGCTTCAGATGAGTGATCATGAGAGACAAATCGAGCTGGGAATTGGTACGGATTGTGATCCACGGAGCCAATAGGCTCTTCATCAGAGGAGTAATTGACGTGCTGGCAGAGGATATAACCACTATGGGCTTCACCCGTCGCCATCCACAGCACCCCGTTGTTGCTTTTCGGTTGAAGAGGTACATAGTAAGACGCCAGTTGATAGCTTTCAGCGTGATTAACCCAACGGGCATCGAACATGGCTAACTTACGGCGGCATCGACTGGCAATATGGTCAAGGTGGTCATAAAACGTCTTTGGGTTGATTTCTAGCTTGCGGCAAATCTCGCGCACCGAATAGCCCATAAAAAGCAGACCAAGGAGGTTTTCTTGAAAATGGAGTTTTTTGTTTGCTCCAGACCATTTGTCGACAAAGGTCGATTGACAACATTTACAGCGATAACGTTGACGGTCGCCACTGTAGCCAAAAGCATGGTAGAGGTGTTTATGGGTATGGACCGAAAGGCCAAAGTTTTCGCACTCGTCGTTTCGACAAGCAGGCAGCCCATCACTATGAAGTTGACGTAGGCGATGAAGCTCGTTAAGGACTTCTTGGTTGTTAAGTAAGGGGGGGAAAGCGCCACATTCACGGCAAACCATCGCAGGTCGCTTAGGGTTCGCATGCTGCACAACGTAACGATGTGCATCACTCAATCCAAAGTTGTCACACGCCAATGTTTTACAAAAGTTGAGCTGTAACCCGTTCGCTTCCTTTGGCAGTTGGCCGGCTGT
This sequence comes from Vibrio sp. M260118, assembly GCF_036533755.1. Taxonomy (NCBI): domain Bacteria; kingdom Pseudomonadati; phylum Pseudomonadota; class Gammaproteobacteria; order Vibrionales; family Vibrionaceae; genus Vibrio; species Vibrio sp. M260118. The sequence goes on from NZ_JATABG010000201.1 coordinate 1,324, forward strand.
CACTATCTCCCCCTCGGGATTATTCTGGCCACCAAACTAGGTTCGGTGGCGAAAGGAATGAAACTAGATGTTGATAGCAGTTTCTAATGCCACTTTCATCATGTCGTTGAACGACTTTTGACGCTCTTCAGAGCTGAGTTTTTCACCACGGATGATGTGGTCTGACACTGTAAGGATAGTCAGAGCCTTAGCGCCAAGATCTGCTGCTACGCCGTAGATACCTGCGGCTTCCATATCAACACCTAAGATGCCAAGTTTTTCCATCTTCTCGAAGATGTCAGCTTCTGGTGTGTAGAACAGGTCAGCAGAGAATACGTTGCCCACTTTAACAGGTACTTCTTGAGCACGTGCTTGTTTAACTGACTCTTCTAAAAGGCCAAAGTCAGCAATTGCTGCGAAATCGTGATTGTTGAAACGAATGCGGTTTACTTTAGAGTCTGTAGAAGCACCCATACCGATAACTACGTCCATTAGTTTCACGTCATCACGTACTGCACCACAGCTACCTACACGGATTACATTTTTCACACCGTATTCTGCGATTAGCTCGTGAACATAGATACAGCATGAAGGGATGCCCATACCGTGACCCATTACAGACACTTTCTTACCTTTGTAAGTACCTGTGTAGCCGAACATGTTACGAACGTCACATACTTGCTTCACATCGTCTAGGAACGTTTCTGCGATGTATTTTGCGCGTAGTGGGTCGCCTGGCATTAAAACCGTTTCAGCGAAATCACCTGGTTGTGCGTTAATGTGTGGGGTTGCCATAGTTATTACTCCAAAAAATATTAGTAATATGAACTGCTGATTACTAATTATGTTGATTTTGAAAAATCGCTTGAGCCAATACTAGCTATTACAGCGCATAGACCATGAGAAGTATGTCACAAAAGGGGGCGGTTTGGTGCATTAATTGTCTGTTGATAACTAATTGTGTTGAAAGTGAATGGGCAATCGATTCGTAAAAACGTTTGCTTCGTGAGTGAACCAAAAAAGGCTTTGCTACGTACTCCTATATCAAATTGTACAAATTAAATTTTCGTACAGGATTTCGAGATTGTGCTATAAAAAGTTATACAAGAAGTGTTTTTGTATAGCCTTAATAAAAAGGGAGCTCACCATGGATCAGCAGCCAATTAAAATCGGAATTAGCGCTTGTGTGTTAGGCGAGCGCGTTCGCTTTGACTCAGGACATAAGATTAGTAAGTTCGTCACCAAAGAGTTGACGCCCTACTTCGAATTTATGCCAATCTGCCCAGAAGTGGGTTCAGGAATGCCAGTTCCCCGTCCTACCATTCGCTTAATGTCTAACGAAGACAGAATTGCGTTGGTTGAAACCAAAGATCCCACTAAAGAGCACACGCAAAAGGTTGTTGACTATTCAAAGCAGAAAGTGGCGTCTTTAGAAAAAGAGCAGCTATGTGGTTACATCGTTTGTGCCAAGTCGCCAACATGCGGCATGGAGCGAGTAAAAGTGTACAAAAAGAACAGTGCTGAGAACGTAGGCGTTGGCCTCTATACCAATGAACTAATGAAAGCCATGCCTTGGCTACCGGTTGAAGAGGATGGTCGACTCAATGATCCGGTGCTTAAAGAGAACTTTATTACTCGCGTTTATACACTGAGAGATTTTTATGACTCGATGGGCGACGAGCCTACTCGCGGCAAAATCGTTGCGTTTCATTCTCGTTACAAACTGACGCTAATGGCTCACCATCCAGCCTCCTATAAAGAGTTGGGTAAGTTGGTGGCGAATGTAAAAGATTACGACATCAATGAGTTTTACCAGTTGTATCGTGAAGGTCTGATGGCCGCAATTGCAAATCGTGCCAGTAGAAAAAACAACACTAACGTGTTGATGCATCTACAAGGCTATTTTAAGCGTGAGCTTAGCCGCTCACAGAAGAAAGAGTTAAGACAAGTGATCGAAGATTACCGCGTGGGAGTGCTTCCTCTACTCGCACCACTGACACTGATCAAACACTATTTAGCAACGCATCCAGATGCTTACCTTGAGGATCAAGCGTTTCTACAACCGCACCCACAGGAGTTACGTTTACGTTATGGGTTATGAGAAAAGGCTGTATGCCATTCGTGAAGTGTCTGAGATAACGGGCATTAAGCCTGTTACGTTGCGCGCATGGCAAAGGCGTTACAACTTAGTTCAGCCTCAGAGAACCGAGAAAGGTCACAGGCTTTATACCGACGAGCATATTGCTCTCATAGGCGATATTCAGGGTTGGCTCAGCAAAGGTGTGCCGATTGGTAAGGTAAAAGAGCTACTGGCGTCTGACGAACCGAGCAAAAACCAAGGCGAGTACACCATTACTCAGCTTGATGAAGTCAATGACTTCCTACAAGCGCTCGCTGATCTTAACAGTGGCAAAGCGGAGTCTATTCTCTCTACGGTACTTAAAGAGTATCCCCTGGAAGTCGTAGAAAAACAGTTTATTCAGCCTGCTGAGAAGGCTTTATCTGTAGTTCGGTTTGGTCTCCGTACGCTGCAAAAAGGCATGATGGACTCGATCATAGTGACACGTATCAACTCAATAATTGATGCTGAAAGTAAAACCGCTCGAAAAGGGAAGTGTCTGTTCATCAACTGCGATACGCATAATGATGTCACTGCTCGCTTATGGGCACTGAAGCTTGCGGAGTCGGGGATGAATCTAGTGATAGTCAACGGCATAGAAGATCTTACTGGATTAGTAGAGCATCAGGGCTTAAGTGCTTATACCTCGGTGGCAATCAACAGCTCGCGTCCAATGAGTGCTAGCCAAATGGTTGCCATTGACAAAATAAAGGCGTCGTTTTCTGGGCAAGTACTGCTATCAAATTCAATCGAAGAGTAAGGATTCGTTGTGAAACTAGTTTGGCTACGCCGAGATTTACGTGTCGAGGACAATACTGCCTTAACGAAAGCCTGTGAGAGTGGAGAACCAGTGGTTGCTTTATACATAGCAACGCCAGAAACTTGGACAGAACACTCACTCGCTCCAATGCAGGCAGATCTTATTTACAGAAGGTTATTTGAGCTACAAAGTGATCTGCACAGCAACAATATTCCTCTTTATTACGCAGAGGTAGAGACATTTAGATCTGCGGCTCAGCTTGTGGCGAAGGTTGCTGAACGAGAAGCGGCTAGCGGCGTTTTCATCAACAAAGAGTATGAGCTCAATGAACAAAATCGAGATGCTTTTTTAGCAGAACAACTTACTGAAGCAGGTATAGAGTGCCACCAGTTCGATGATAAATGCGCGCTCAAGCCGGGAAGTGTATTCAACAAGCAAGGTGAGTACTTCAAGGTCTTTACACCCTTTAAGCGTGCTTATTTAGAAAAACTCTACCGCCACCCTCTTAATGTGTCCCAAATTCAGCCATTAGAAGTAGAAGCTGCCAAATTGGTTAATTTAGATCTCGTAAGTGAGCTCTCTCCGCAGTCAAACTTTGCTTATCCACGCGTATCAAGTGGGCGCTATCCGGTACAAACTAAGCAGGTAATCAAATCTTTGCGAGAGTTTGACCGGAGCAAAGTGGAGCAGTATCAGCAGCAACGCGACTTCCCTGCTATTGACGGCACCAGTGCCTTGTCTCCATACCTTGCCATAGGTGTGCTATCCGTTCGGCAGTGTTTAGCACGAGTGATGTACACTCAACCCTTACCTTTAACGGGTGGGCGAGAGGTGTGGCAAAGTGAGTTGATTTGGCGCGAGTTCTACCAGCATTTAAGCTATTTTGAACCTAAGCTTAGCAAAGGAGAAAGCTTTACTGATTGGGGGAACAACCTCATTTGGCGCAACTCTGAGCAGGCCATTTCCGCGTGGAAAAGCGGCAATACAGGTTATCCGATTGTTGATGCAGCGATGCGCCAGTTAAACCAGACGGGTTGGATGCACAACCGTTTGAGGATGATAGTGGCGAGTTTCCTCGTTAAAGATCTCCATGTGGATTGGCGCATTGGTGAGCAATACTTTATGTCTCGGCTTGTTGATGGTGACTACTCCGCCAATAATGGTGGCTGGCAGTGGTGCGCGTCAACGGGGTGTGATGGCCAGCCCTACTTTCGTATCTTTAACCCAATTACGCAGGGAGAGAGGTTTGACGGTGAAGGAGAGTTTGTTCGTCGATGGGTACCTGAAATTCGTGAAGTGCCAAATAAGTATATTCATCAACCTTGGAAGTGGGTTGAGAGTGATCGCTTGGCATATCCTAAGCCGATAGTTGATCACAAGACCGAAAGAGAGATAACCTTAAGTCTCTATAAACAAGCCAAGGAAGTATAAATGGTGCGTACGGTTCTTGCATTAATGTGTTTTTTCAGTGCTCCGCTGCTCGCTGCCACTTATGAGTTGCCTGTCGAAGGCAGTAGTATTGTCGGTCGAACTCAGTTCCATCAGGTTCAAGAGGGCGAGACGTTGGCAAACATAGCTAAGCATTACGACGTTGGTTTTTTATCGTTAATGGCGGCCAACAAAGGTATTGACCCATTCCTGCCTAAAGTCGATTACGTACTGACTATACCAACGCAGATTATCCTGCCCAATGTTGAGCGCAAAGGTATTGTGATCAATCTTGCTGAACTTCGCCTATATTACTTTCCTGAACACAGCAATGAAGTGCAGATTTTTCCGGTAGGGATTGGTCGAGTAGGGCGCGATACACCAGAAATGGAAACCACCATTAGCCAGAAACGTCCAAACCCAACATGGACGCCTCCTGCTTCGATTCGTAGAGACTACCTTGCCAAAGGTATCGAGTTACCGGCAGTGGTTCCTGCTGGACCAGACAACCCGCTCGGTGAGTATGCTCTGCGCTTGGCTCATGGGGTGGGAGATTACCTTATTCACGGCACCAACAAAGATTTCGGTATTGGGTTAAGGGTGAGCTCGGGTTGTATTCGGATGGAGCCTAAAGATATCGAATGGCTGTTTGCTCAAGTT
>NZ_JATABG010000202.1:0-6237 GCF_036533755.1 Vibrio sp. M260118
ACGAATAACTGGCGTTAATCGCTTTTGGTAATCGACCCGCATGGTTTGCTCTTCCTTACTCAAGCTGCGTCAAAAGCGTACCGCAACTTAACTTAGTTTCAACCGAACTGGTCCATTTATGCGTGTTATTCCAGTTAGGTAAGTTCAAATGGGCGGTTTGTCTCATCGCTGAAATGAACAACTTAGCTCGGTTTGGGGAGGTGATTGGGATACAAAAAAACGCTGATCTGGTTAACACCGATCAGCGTTTTTAATTAAACAGAGATTATTGGCCTTGGTTTTGGCTCTGAAGCTTCTCTTTTGCTTCTTCAACTTTTGAGAAGTCTAATCCTAGTTCTTCCACCGCTTCTTTGATAAGAGCAGGGTTTTGCATCACTTGCGCCATCAGAAGCTGTAATTTGTCTTGTGGTAAACCAAGCTGTCCAATTGTTGCCATTGCTGCTAACGGGTTTTGAGTTAACGCCTGAAATAGCTCATGGGTTTTCTCATCGCTGATATTGTTCTCTTTCAACAATGCAAGAATAGGGTTCATCACTTTTCCTTTTCAATTGTATGAATTGAGGCAGAGTTTAGCACTGGACTTACTAGGATTGAAATAGCTTTATTGCACGCTCTATGCACACAACTCTAGCTGATATTCATACTGGTCTTCGCTGACTTTATTAAATCCAAGTCGTTGGTATAGCTGATAAGCAGGATTGGATTTCAGCACGCTTAGGCCAACTTTGCCTCGTGCAGAGCGCGCATTTTCAATCACGCTTTTGAGTAAATAGCTGCCAATTTTAGAGTTTTGGTAAGCAGGGTGAACTTGGATTTGAATGATGTTCCAGAGTTTGTTTTCTGCTTGGTGCTCGGCTTTGAATAGCCCAATTGGCATTTCATCTAAAGTAATGATTTGTGCGCAATCAAATTTGTATTCAATGCGGGCAAGATAATCTTCGTAACTTACAGGCATATCCATTTGTTCAAGGTAGTCACGCATAGTGGCGTCACGTAGGTTGATCAAAAAGTCGATGTCTGACTCAAGAGCGGGTCTGAGGGATATATTCATAGTTTCGTCCGTGAAAAATTGATACACAAAATTCGAGATAGCATGTCACTATCATCAATATGAAACAAGTGCCTCTAATGTATTTGCGCGCTAACCGACAGATATAAAAAAAGCCACTAGCGTGAGCATTGTGGCTTTCGAATCTAAAAGGTCCGCTTAAACGTAGTACGCTTCCACTTCGCCTTTCAATTGGATTAGCATTGGGTTGCCGTAGCGGTCTTTTGCTTTTGGAGAAGCAATTTTTACCCAACCTTCGCTAACGCAGTACTCTTCAACGTCAGTACGCTCTTGGCCTTTGAAACGAATACCGATTTGGTGATCGAAGCACTCTTTCACAAAGAAAGGGCTACGTGGGTTACCTGATAGGCGATCTGGTAGAGCTGGTTTAGCTGTATCTGTCATGATTGTGACCTTGAAGTCCATAAAGAATGTGCGTCATTGTAGTCACAGCGAAAATTGGGATCAAGAAATGTTAGGCGTTTCGTCAGGGCTTGCTGCAATAAAGTGCAAATCTTCAGGCAAGATTCTTCAATCCGGTTGCTTAAAGCGTTGCTAATCTTATTAACAAGAAATCGGGGCGACTCGAATTAGACAATAATCGCTTTTTGTTGTTGAGGGTCGGCAGCAAAAGAACTGGAGAATAATGATGTCAAATAGCAACTTTTCAGCAATCAAACAAATCGGTTACGGCGCAATGGGGCTTGAAGGCTACTATGGTGAGAGCGATGACGATATCGCCGTTCAAACTCTAGTCCACGCTATTGAGCAAGGCATGATGATCGATACCGCCGATGCTTATGGGGCAGGCCATAATGAAGATCTTATCAAAAAAGCGATTCAAAAGACTGATCACAAAGCCTTTGTTGCAACCAAGTTTGGCATCGTGTTCGAAGAAGGGCAGACGGGCAGTACGCTAGATACTGGTTGGGGCTTTCCTCTCACTATCAATGGTACAAAAGAGTATGTTTCGCGAGCGATTGATGCGAGTTTAGAGCGCTTGGGTGTTGAGCAAATTGACCTGCTTTATGCGCACTATTTAGATCCACAAATTCCACTGGAAGAGACTGTATCAGCAATGGCTGACGCGGTGAAAGCTGGCAAAGTTAAGGCGATTGGCTTGTCCAATGTGACTGCGGAAGAAGTTCTACGTGCCAATGAGGTTCATCCAATTGCTGCTGTACAATATGAATATTCATTATTCCGTCGTGAAGCTGAAAACGATATTCTGCCAGCGGTAAATCAAATTGGAGCAGACTTGGTTTGTTGGTCACCTCTTGGCGCAGGTTTCTTGACTGGTCAGGTGAAAGAGTTAGATGCCAATGATTTCCGTAACAACAACCCTAAAATGCAAGGCGATAACTTCGCAAACAACTTAGAACGTTTGGAAGAGATCAAGAAAATCGCAGCGGAGTATGACATTACGCCAGCTCAACTTGCTTTAGCTTTGTTAGTGGCGCAGGGCGATAACATCATTCCGATCCCTGGTAGCCGTAAAACTTCGCGTATTGATGAAAACTTGGCGGCACTCAATGTAACACTGAGCCAAGCTACATTGGATAAGCTTGACGAAATCGCACCCATCGGTGCATTTAAAGGCGCAACCTTGGTGTAACAGCGCAATACTTCATTGAGCCTGCTTTCTACGAGCAGGCTTTTTTGATCTACAACCCTTTTAAGTACTGAGCATTAGCCGTGGGCTGAATCATGTTGTTTATGGCTTTAACGTTCTCTTCTTTATGCTGAGCCAGTAGTGCTAAAAAGGCATCAATCAACTCTGGTTTGCTTACGGATACCTTGGTTTCCGTTTGAATATCTCGCAGGTCGATCAATACATCGGTAAACAGGTGTGGCAACTCTTGCAGCACCTGCAGGTTGAGAACATTGTGCTCGCTGTAGATAGCATTGTGGCTGCCTTTTTGTTTTTGCACCACGTATGGGTTGTCTTTGAGGTTGATAATTGAGGTACGTTTATCGCAGCGTTTTAAGCAACCTTTATTTACTTTAATCTTTCGACACCCCTCGGTTTGCTGGAACAGACACTGACGGCTGGTGAGAAGCGTATTTGGATGATAGATGCTGTAATAGCTGCGCATGTTTGGCGGACGTTTAATGTGGCGCATTTGCTTCATGTTCAGTTCATTAGAGATAAAAGCTCCATTCGCTGAAAACTCTTCTTGAAGGCATTTCAATGCGTAAGAGTTCGCGGTGTTCATTTGCGGTCCTGCAACCCAACCTAATCCGAGTTCCTGAGCAAGCATTGCTACCCCCGAGTTATTGGTGACAGATAGGTCTGGCTTGATGGCTTGAAGAAACTCACGCGCTGCTTGGTAATCATCACCAATTAATATCGCCGGAAACCAAGGTTTTAGCTTAGGGTTGGCGGTAAATAGCTCAACCATGGTGCTAAGTTCACTGGCGAGACCCATTGGTAGTTGGTAGTAGATATCGACGTTATTGTACTCGCACAAGCTCGTTTCTTGCGCTGCAGAGATAAGTACTGACAACGTAGGCGTGCCTAAGTGTTGTTGTGGCTGAGGTAGCGCAGGTAAGCTTGGGACATCAATGGCACCTTTCAAGCTACTACCTGAGGCTTGGGTCGTGGAGAGCTCGAATGCTTGAGTCTTCTCAGCGACGTTCTCAATGATGGCCGTTTTATCGTCGTAGAGCTTTTTCTTAATTCCTTGGATCTGCTGTGCCGTTTCGCATTTATAGATCTTAGAGAAGTGCTTCACCGCGTGGTCACGAGGGTTGTCGATGTACATGGCTTTGCCGAAATCACCCTGCAAGAAGGCATTGGAAAAGTCGCGATTAAACACCGTGTATAGCTCTGTTGTATCACTCGATAATTCTATCCCTTTACACAAACGATCGATCTGCTTGCGCCAGTTATCGACCACGGTGTAGACGTAGTGGGATTTCTTAATGCGGCCTTCCACTTTCAATGAGTAAACACCCGCATCGGCAAGCGCTTGTAGATCACCAAATGCAGAGTTGTCTTTCATATTGAGTGGGTAGTTATTGCCTGTTTTGGTTGTCTCGTACTGTTCACGGCAAGGCTGGCTACAGCGTCCACGGTTACCGGAAGCTCCGTTGCGTGCTGAGCTAATGTAGCAAATACCCGAGAAACCAATGCAGTATGAACCGTGAACAAACACTTCCATCATGACATCGTGCTGACGACCAAACTTAGCCAAATGTTTGATCTCATCGATATTGAGTTCACGCGATAGATTCACTCGGCTGGCAGTCAGATGATTGAGAAATAAAATCTGCCCTTCATTGTGGGTGTTAAGCTGAGTTGAAGCATGAACATCGAGAGCTGGGAAATAGTTCTTAAGGATGTAAGCCAGCCCAAGATCCTGAACGATAACGCCATCGATTGCGGTGGTGCTTAACTGGCTAAGCAGCCTCACTATGGCTGAGATTTCGCTCTCTAAGATAAGAACGTTCAGAGTTAGGAATATCTTACATTCGTGCTGATGGGCGAGCTGTAACACGCCATTCAAGTTGTCTAGGGTTAGGTTGGTGGCTCGGTTGCGCGCGTTGAAGCGGTCTAAACCACAATAGATGGCATCGGCTCCGGCCGCAATAGCCGCCTTGATAGAGTCTAAATCCCCACCCGGTGCTAATAACTCAAATTGATCGCGTGTCACTACTTGTCTCTGGCTCGCCATATTAGGCTGAGTATTTTACGGGGTTAGAAAGTGTGATCTAGAACAGATTGAAGCTTTATTAATCTGCATCAATAAATTCGTGTCAGAACAAATTGTTTCAGATAGTGGTTGCAAATATCATCAATTGCTTTAGTGTTATACCTATGTATAACACTAAAGCACGTGTGATAAGGCAAGCGTCATGACTGACTGGAATGAAACTCAGCCTATCTTTCGTCAATTAGCAGACCGAATTACAGAGCAGATACTGCAAGGAACTTGGCTCGAAGGTCAAGCGCTGCCTTCGGTCAGAGCCGTAGCGGGGGATTTAAAAATCAACCACATTACTGTAATGAAAGGCTATCAGCTGTTGGTGGATGAAGGTTTAGTGGAGAAAAAGCGTGGTCAAGGAATGTTTGTGGCAGAAGGTGCATTGATCCAACTGAAAGCCACACAGAAACAAGACTTTATTCAGCAGCAAATTCCTTCTATTGCAGTGAAATTGCAGCAGCTAGACATCCCGTTACAAGAATTTATTGAGCAGTTAACGCTGCATGTTGAGGGTAAACAATGAGCGTATTAATTGAAGCGCGTCAGGTATCTAAAAATTACTCTGGCCGAGATAAAGCGCAGAGCGAAGCGATTAAGAACATTGGTTTTGAGCTCAAAGCAGGGCAGGTTCTCGGCCTATTAGGTCATAACGGCGCAGGTAAATCGACTCTAATTAAGAGCTTACTTGGTGCCCATGATTACCAAGGTGAGATTCGAGTGTTAGGGTTGGAGCCGACTTCACAGCGTGCCAAAGTGATGGAGCATCTTTCCTATATTTCAGATGTTAACGTGTTGCCTGATTGGATGACCGTGAAGCAAATTCTGCGTTATACCGCTGGTGTTCATCCTAGTTTCGATATTGACAAAGCGCGCGCAGTGATTGAGAAAACCGACATTAAGCTTCACAGTAAAATCAAGTCTCTCTCTAAGGGCATGAAGGTTCAACTGCACCTTGCGATTGTTATTTCAACCGATACCAAGGTGCTGATTTTAGATGAACCTACTTTAGGTTTGGATCTTGTTTACCGTGATACTTTCTATCGTCATTTGCTTGAGTGGTTCCATGACGGTGAGCGTGCACTTATCATTGCTAGTCATGAAGTGTCTGAAATAGAACACCTGTTAACGGATGTGTTGATCCTCAAGCATGGTCAGGCTGTACTCCAAGCGTCGATGGACAGTGTCGCGCAAGATTACGTGATCGTAGAGACCAATGAAGATCAGCGAGCGAAAATGGAGACGCTGAAACCGTTATCGAGTGAACGTGGTTTAGGTAGCACTCGTTGGTTGATTCAATCTGAGCAAGCGGAACAGCTTGATGATGTCGATAAAATTTACAATGTGAAACTGGCGGATCTGTTCCTAGCTTTACAAAAGGAGGCGGCGTAATGAATCCTTATTTTTATATGCTAGAGAAAGAGTGGCTAGAGCATAAGATCGTTACTCGTATTCCTTTGGTGTTGCTGGTGTGTGGTGTGTTGC
>NZ_JATABG010000203.1:0-6206 GCF_036533755.1 Vibrio sp. M260118
GCATCTATGTTACTTTTTGCACCTACTTTGAAGTCGACTCTGGCTCTTACTTCCGCCATATTTTTACTCACTTGAATATCTTTCTTTATTATTTCTGTCGCTGCATTCATGAAATGCTCCGCTCTGACTTTAACTATGGGGACTGTTACTCAGCTTTTCAATGATTAGATCATAAATGTTATAATATAACACTTTAATGCTAAGGCAACAAAAAAACCTCGCCGTAGTTGCGAGGTTTGATTAGCAAGCAATATCAATCAACGATCTAATCTTGTTGGTTTTTCCATACAGAAAGAGCAATCCAACACGCTTCAAGCTCTCTTAACTCTTCTTCAGTCAGCAACGAGAGCGTTGGCTTAGTTTGCGGTAGCGCATAAGCTTGGACCGCACTAATTTGAGCGTAAAAATCTTCACGTAATTTGGATACATTCAAAGCCACTGCTTTTCCCTAAGACTTCTTGTGATTGATGAAAAAATAACGCGTTGGAAGCATTTGTCTCAGCAATGATATCAAATTACATAAACGTCGCAAAATATAGACGAAATATTGGGCTAGAAGTCACACTATTCGTGAGGAATTAAGCTTTACTTTTCTGTTACTTAAGCGATCTATTTAGATCATATTCATCAGATTAATGATCAAGTTTAGTTCAGTGAACAAACATCACATTAAGCAACACTGACTCGACCTAGTAATCTAACCCACAAGCTTTCCGTTAATTTCTGTAGCCCAATTTAACCGTGCCTTGAGTGTCAAACCACAGTGCTTCTTTGCGACGACGACCAATCAAAATTGGACCATCATCATAAAACAAAAAGTTCTTCCAGTGCTTCTTAAACACCGACCATTTAGTCTCGATAACGTTATATTTTTCATAGCAAAAATAGACGGTTACATCGTCTTGCCAATCAATAAACTGCTCGACTTCTGGAGGCATGATCGCGTCATCCGCTTCCCATGCGACCATCCAATCAACATTTTGCTGCCAGTTTGACTCTTTCATCGGCCAATCGCTCGAACTTAAACGTTCTGCATCCGGGCTTTGTGGACTGATATTCTCTTTCCATAACTGAGAGGCGCGCGCCTGAGTCATCGGCTTGATGTAGGCTAAGTCCTCTTCCGGAACAGGCATGGACTGATGGGTGAAAATCCATTTTCTTTGGTATTCGTCCAAAGTTAGATATGACATTAAATTTCCTCTTAGCGCATTGCGCTTTTAGTCACTCTTCCAGTTAGGGTTCGTTAGTGAGGTTAGATTGTGGTCTTGCCACTTGCCATTAATTAGCAAGTAGTCTTTGGCAAAGCCCTCTTTGATAAAGCCGACCCGCTGCAATACCGCTTCGCTACGATGATTATGAGGCATGTAGCTCGCCATAACTCGGTGAATGTTCTGCACATTGAACATGTAGTTTACAGCCAGTCTCAGCGCACGCGTCATAACACCTCGCCCTTGCGCATCTTTAGCTAGTGAGTAACCTACATTACAAGCATGAAATGGGAATCGTGTGATGCTACTAAACGACACGGTACCAAGCATTTGATTGGTCTCTTTATCTATTATCAACAAGTAGTAGCCTAAACCCATTCGGTGCAGTTCATTGAGTTTGATCAGCTTGCTCGTCCAGCCGGCAAGAGTGAAAAATCCCTCTTCTCGCTTGGGTTCCCACTCTTTCAAGTGCTCTCGGTTGGCAATAAAATACTCAGAGATCAAGTAACCGTCTGTCGGCTCCGCAGTACGAACCACAATATCTTCATCTACCTCATACACAGAGGTAGGTGTACTTAATCGTTCCATTTAGTTCTTTCTGATCCCGTATTCACGTAACTTATTTGCTACTGAGGTATGAGAAACGTTCAGACGCTTAGCCAATTTTCGACTGGATGGGAAAGATTGATAAAGACGCTCCAATATCTGCGACTCGTAATCCTTCATTATCTCATCAAGCGAACCATCTAAATTCAAAGTTGGGGCATTGGCAGGCGAAGCTTCTAGCTGCGGTAGATGGAAAAGATCCGCAGTTAAGGTATCAGACTCAAGCTCAGTCAACGCTCGCAGGACCATGTTTTCTAGCTGGCGCATGTTGCCCGGCCATTGATAGCTGACTAATTGATCAATCAGTGTCTCGTCAATATTCGGTTTCGATATACCCAGTTGCTTAACGTACTTAGTGACAAACAAGTCTAACAAAGGGGCGATATCATTCGAGCGATCACGCAGTGGCGGTATCAACAGAGTTAATACATTCAAGCGGTAGAACAAGTCTTCACGGAAAGAACCCGACTCAGCAAGGTCTGCCAGTTGATGACGAGTCGAGGCAATAACTCTTACATCGACGTGTATTTCGTCTTCCTCACCCACTCGGCGGAAAGTACCGTCTTGTAAAAGGCGGAGTAACTTGATCTGTAAATGAGGGCTCATTTCACCAATTTCATCAAGGAATACCGTGCCGCCATTCGCCTGTTCAAAAATACCTTTATGGCCTTGCTCGTGATTGAACGAACCTGGAGCATGACCAAACAGTTCAGTTTCTGCAACGCCATCTGGCATTGATGCACAACTTAACACCAAAAACGGATTGGACGCGCGATGAGAGCGATTGTGACAAGCACGAGCTAGCATCTCTTTACCTGTTCCAGTCTCACCTTGGATAAGTAGCGGCTGATCTAACATCGATAGCTTTTTCGCTTGACTCATCAGAGCTTTATGGCGATTAGACAGGCCAACAAAATGCTCAAAACCAAGGTTGTTATTCAATGGAAGGGAGTCATCAAACAGTGGTTTTTCTTGCGCTGAGCGGATAATCAATACCGCACTTGCCAGCATAGATTCATTCGACTCGTCAGAAATATAAACAGGCATGATTTCCATCATGTAATCGAGACCGTTGATGACAACCTCTTCACGCTGGCGAGCAATATTGCCCTCAACCCACTTAGTGAAGTTGAGCGTTGGTATCAGATTAGAAGCTAAGTGACCTATTACTTCACTCTCTTCACCACCAAACAGTGATAGTGCCGCATGGTTGGCCATATCGACATGGCCTTTCAAATCAATCGCCAGCACGGGTTCAGGAAGGTTGTTCAGTAGAGAGATAAGCTCATTATTGTGACGCTCAATCGGCATAAACTGAATCTTGCGAACATCTTTTACCCCAGAGATACGACGGATATCTGTCATCAACTCGCTAAAAGTATCGAAATCAATATCAGGACAGTTTAAGTAGATAATTCCCGAAACATCGATTTCAATCCCTCTGAGATCGATGTTTTTTGAAGCAAGAATATCGAGTAATTCACGAGTTAGACCAAGTCGGTCTTCACAGATAACTTCAAGACGCACGGATAAGTTCCTAAGTAAGGTGTCACGAAAAGTTGACAGTAGTTTCCCTTAAGCCTAGATCCTCGTCAAGCAATCCGGTATTACTTGCTTCACATTCGCGCTATTTGATTGTAATTGCGGCGACTTTTTCAACAATCTGTTTGCGTATCGCGCCTAGTCTGACTCGCCTTTCGTTATGCCACGGAATCGGACGTAACAAAGCCATTGCCTTTAAACCTAGCCTTGCAGTCAGGATACCGACTCCAAGTCCCTGCCCTGCTCGTGCTGATACTTTGCCAGCAAGGTCCATCGACATCAGATCCATGCTCGCATCAACAGCCAGTTCACTTGCTCCGGCAGCGGCCATATTTACTAGCGTCGCTTTAAACAGTTTTATCCGCGACCAGTAGCCCAGCTCTACGCCATAAACGTCGGCTAAGTTATCGATCATCTTGAAGTTACGCCAAGCCACCAGCATCATATCGGCTATCGCCAGCGGACTTATCGCCACCAAAGCCGCTGACTCTGTTGCGTGTTGAGAGACAATTTTAGTTGCAGTTTTATCCTGCTCTGCCACAACCATAGCATCGTACATATCAAGTACTTCGGCATCACTATGAGAGGTATTGATGCTATTAATCCAACGGTCAAAACTTGGCGACTCACGCTTAATACCCGACTGCTTAGCAACGGACTCACAAAACGCCTGCCCTTTGCCTACACTGTCTGAATTGATCAGCCCTTCACTCTGCTCTTGGACACTAAAGTGGTTACGCAGTTTACGCAGCTTATATAGCTCCTTACCAATCGCACCCACACCCAATAATGAAACTGTGCCAATCAGCCCAGCCCAGCCTAATGCTAACCAGTCCGAAGTTTGTATCGCCGTCACGACATTATCAATCGCCTGCCAACCGACTAGACCAGCGAATGCCCCGACGAGCCCTGTCGCTAGCCATTTAGAACCCGATTTTGGCCGAATCACCTGCTGCAACTGAGCTTCAGCTTTGGTTTCTTCATCCTCATACTCTTTAGTTACAGGAACAAATTGCTCCTGCTGCTCAAATTGCATTTTTGCGGTCAGTTCTGGCTCTGCTTCGCTAACTTGCTGTTCAAAAGCGTCATCAAAAACTTGTTTACGCTTAAACTGAGTTTTCTCGTCTTCGGTCATTTCAGCTTATCTCCAATCAAGTATTCCAACGCCTTGTCTAATCTTATATGTGGTAAAGGCTCATCGAGCATGCCCTGCTGTGGCCTAAATGCGGTAAACTCAAACCCTTGCGTATCCCAATAATCTTGCGCAGGTAGTTTCTTTGGCACTTCACCGGGAAACACGGTCAACGCCTGTTCTTCCAAAGTCACACCTTGCAGCGCTGGATAAGACTGTTCAGCTTTATTTATGAACCCTGCCTGAGTCGCCTGAATAGAAGCCATAGTCATACAGGTCATCTCAATGTTTTCATACGACGCTGTTTGCCAAGCTGGATGTACCATTTGCTGCAGCAGCGACACTAAGTGGGTGTGCTGCTCTGGCGTTACGTGATCGGCTTTAGTCGCCGCAAACAAAATCTTGTCGATTCTCGGTGCAAACAAACGCTTCAATATATTGTTACGGCCATAACGGAAACTGTGCATAATTTGCTCGAGGGCGTGGCGCATATCATGGAAAGATTCATAACCAGCATTAAGCGGTTGTAGGCAATCCACCAGCACTATTTGGCGATCAAATGTCGAGAAGTGGCGCTTGTAAAACGCCTTCACTACTTTCTGCTGATACTCCTGATAACGCGCTTTTAGCATCGCTAAGTTGGAGCCTTTATGTGGTTTTTTCTCGGCATCAAACTGGCAAGGAAAGAACTGCAGTACTGGCGCCCCCTCCAGATCCCCAGGAAGAACAAATCGCCCCGGTTGCACCCAATGCAGCCCCTTAGCCTTACAAATGTGGAGAAACTCAGTATACAAAGCGGCGATCTCTTCGAGCTTTTTTTCATCGAGATCTTCGGTTAAATCGAGTTTTTCCAATGCCTCTAGCCAAGGTTGAGCCAAGCTTTCTCGTTCACCTTTAAGCGCATCAAACTGGCTTTGCGACCACTCGGCAAAGTCCATATCAAGCAGTGGTAAATCTAACAACCACTCACCTGGGTAATCGATAATGTCGATATGCAGAGTAGACGTACTACTAAACAGTTTTTTGGTCTTTTTATTCGGCCGATACTTGAGTGCTAAGCGAATTTCACTCACGTCACGTGTAGCTTCCGGCCAGATTGGAGGCTCTGAGTGAACATGCTGCATTGCCTCGTCATAAGCAAACCGAGGCACTAGCATGTTCGTTTGTGGTTCGCGCTTAGCCCCCACCAAGCGTTGCTCGCGCGACGCGGAAAAAAGAGGGAGATTTTGATGCGTTGAAGTGTGGAGAAGTTGATTAACCAACGAACTGATAAATGCGGTTTTCCCAGCTCGAGACAGGCCAGTAACAGCAATACGCACATGAGAGTCTAAGGTGCGATTGAGTAAGTCATTCACTTCTTTAGTAAGGTGCTTCATTCACGATCTCTTTAAAGTACTAACGCGCTTAGGATAGAGCTTTTAATCTTAATCCTAGATGAACAAAAAAGCCTCTGATAAAAATCAGAGGCTTAGTGTATCAGCGAAATCGGTTGAAGTTAGTCGTCTTCGATCAATTTGTAGATGACAAATAGCGCAATTTCTAACAACACAAATAATGCACAAGTCATGTTGACGTATTTTTCTTGAAAGATACTGATACCATGAAGCACTAGGTCGTAACCAACGAAAGCGCCAACAACCACCGCAATGATGAGCTGCAAGATCTGAATAAAACGTGGCATTTTAACTCCTGACGTGTGAACTCTAGTTAGTGTCTAT
>NZ_JATABG010000204.1:0-6177 GCF_036533755.1 Vibrio sp. M260118
AAACTACATCAGCCTCTGTTTTTGCTGCTCTGGCTAGTGACGATATTTTTTTTGCGGTATTCGCCAAAATATTCACGAATTCATTAGATTGCAGAATGTACTCTGCGGCTTTCGATTGAAGCTCTTCGATTTCATTAAAGTTCATTGATATGCTCAAGAGGTTTTTACACAACATTAGCCGCTTAGTGTAAGCCCTCTTGCAGCAACAAGGAATACGTACGTGCCAGATTGGCAGCAAAACATACTGCCGGAGAATAAGTTAAACGCCTCAGCTTAAGCGCTTAGCTCTTTACTTAAACTCTCATGCTGAGTAGCCTTCATCTCTTTTGGAAATTTTATCCACAATCCAACTGTTCAAATCACGCTCATCCCACATCACCGACCGAGCGCCAATCGACACGCTTTTAGGAAAGTGCCCCTCATCCATAAACTTGTAGATGCTTGAGCGCTTAAGTCCCGTCAGGTAAATCACTTCTTTTAAGTTAAGTAATTGCATAGCTACGTACTCCTGTTTGATTCATTCACAGAAAGAGGGCAGCGTGTATTTTTTGTCCGTAGAGATCCTTGATAACGCTAGGGCATATAAAGTACGCCACTGGCTTTCACCTAATGGCGTACCAAATTAAAGTTACTGTGTAATACTACTATCCCTGCTAGCTATAGCACTTTGAATCCAATCGTGAATTTCACTTTCAACCCAGCCTACAGAACGCCCTCCCAAAGGCACGTTTCTAGGAAAGCGTCCCTCTTCAATGTACTTGTAGATGCACGAACGGCTTAAGCCAGTAAGCTCAATAACTTCTTTTAATCTGATTAGTCTCATGATGAATACCTCATATCTGTTCATTCATGAGAAGAGGTCAGGCTGTAATTTTTAATCGATGAAGCATCGTTTTCTATAAACAATCAAAACGAGTATTCGATTCAAAAAAATCTCACGCCTACATTATCTACGTGCAATAGCCCATTACTGATACCAAAGGAGTCTGCTATGCACGAACATCAAACCTATACCTTTTCCGGCCCCATACCCGCGCACCAAATACTAGAGAAGGCCGCTGAAATCATTGCGGAGAATTATCTAAGAGGCGACACCCTCAGCAATCCACGAGCCGCCATGGACTTTCTTAAGTGCAAACTAGGGAGGCTTGAGCATGAAGTGTTTGCTGTCTTGTTTCTGGACAATCAAAACCGATTGATTGAATACGAGGAGTTATTCACAGGGACCATTGACTGCGCCATCATCCATCCAAGAGAGGTGGTGAAAGCGAGCTTAAGACACAATGCTGCTGCGGTCATGCTCGGGCACAATCACCCATCAGGTGTATCTGAGCCCTCAGACTCTGACAAGCGTATTACACAAAAACTCAAAGACGCTCTCGCGCTCATTGATATCCGAGTGCTGGACCATATCGTTGTTGGCGAGAGCTGTACGTCTTTTGCGGCAAGGGGATGGCTATGACGACTCAAAATTCAGCCCTCTTGCCAGTCGAACCCATTCAAATGGTGGTTACGCGAACATTGGCTTGCTACACAATTCCCACTAACACCAAACGAATTGCCATTAACTTTAAGTGCTCACAGTTCTATATCGACAAACAAGGCATTCAGCCCGTAGAGGTTCAGATTGAAAGAGCAAGCATAGAAGACGATTGGGAGATTCGATTCATTGCAACCTTTGACTATCCGACACAGGAATCGAAGAATCTCGATGTATCGCTGTACTTCAACTTTCATTTTGGATGGTTCTATCAACCCGACATTGAGCGTTGTGAGCTTGATAGACCGGAAGTAAAAGCCTTATTTCAGACTTGGTTGAGTGCTTTCCTCAAGCACTTTCAGCAAGGTTGCTTCGACATCCAAGTAGTGACTGCTGTGAAGTCATTCTAACGATTCGATTGAACAAGTTTTCACGTCTATATCATCCAACTGAATAAACGTCTATTGAAGGAGAACACCATGTCAGTTCAGCATCTTTTCGAACCTTGCGTACTGCCCCTGTCAAAGGGCCTACAGCAAGCGCTACTCACGCAACTTGAGCAATACTCGAAATCCAATCCATCCCCCATAACTCTGAACTTTCGAGACAGCACATACAATGCAGAGGCTGGTGGCTTTCATCCTGTGGAGATATCCCTACAGCGAACTCAACACGGTAAATGGAAGATTTTATATATCACTGACTTTGCATACTTCGGGAGTGCATATCCAGAGCTAGAGCGAAATGTGGATTTTGATATCGCCTCTGGGCAAGCCTACTTTTCCGGCGTGGGCTGGCAGGATATCAACAGCTACGGAGTGAGAGATTTCTACCTATTATGGGAGAGTAATTTCTTGTCCTATCTAGGTATGGAGGCCTATGACGACATAAAAGCAACGTAGCCAAACACCCTAAAAATCAGAAGGTGTTTGCATCCGGCAGATATTGCCGCATCAATCATTAGGATGGCGCTTTGAACTATCTATCAATCGTAACGTCCCAATCACTCTCTCATGACAACTACGCGAAAACCCACCACGACCGAGCAGTTGTCTTTAGCTTTCGAGCTATACCATCGCATACCCCGAGGGCGAAAAGTGACCGCTCAACAACTACAACTAGAACTTGCCAGTATTGGTATTGAGCGAGACATTCGCACGATACAGCGCAATCTAGATGTCGTAGTGCATTATCTGGATGTCGACAAAGATACGCGCAGCAAGCCGTATGGGTACAGTCGCCACCTGAACAGTCAGTTTGTTTTAGGGCCGAGAGAATCCATTATTCTCAAACTGTCCAAGGCACTTGCATCCGTTACTTTGCCACCCTCCATGCATTTAGCTATAGAGACTGCGTTTGAACCAATTGCAAACCATCAACAAACGTATCCGGGCATCAAATCAACACAAGGAGAACAGCAAAAAGTTCACGTTAAACTCAGCAACACAATAACCATCACCGGACTAGAGAAACAGTTTGAACCTATCGCGCTTGCGCTTACCTATCAACGCATGATGACGATAACGCTGACAAATCACTCAATCCTTAAGCACATCAAACCGCTGGGCTTGATATTCTCAGAAGCTCAGTTTTATCTGGTTTATCAAACCCCAAATGACGAGATTCACGACATTGCTTTAAATGCTGTCAATAAGGCCAAGGTCAGCACTTTTCACTTCGATTACCCAATCGATTTTGAATTGGCTAAATATTGTTTAACTTCCCGGGATTACCCTGCAACACAGGCTCACTCCAAAAAGTCAGAGAGCGCCTGATTCCATCCGGCAGGTATTGCCGCATCTCTTTGTATATTACGCATGTTTCAACATCCTGAGAGTTATGGGTCACTTACCCCTTTTCGGCTCTCAGGGCCATAGTGAACACTGCACTCTTAGTTTCGTGAAAGACTTACCTAACTCCATTTAAGTTCATTCACAAAGGCAGAAAATGAGCGTGTAGTGCCTCACCTTAACTTTGCTTCATGAAGAAATTTAAGTTGGGGAGGCAGCCGCCTCCCTAGTATGGCCTGTTCATTCAAGACTGATTGAAACGCATATTATCCAAGAAAAGCCCATCTCAGAAAGTTAGCTCTAGACCATTCGTCGACTCAGATTCGTTCACGATACTTACAAGGAAATCAACATGAAACACATGATTAAAGCTATCGCTATTTCTGCACTTACTCTTTCGTTCAATACGCTCGCTCAATCAGCGACGGAAGCCCTGAGCATGGCAGTAGTCAAAGAAAACTTAAGCAAACACCAGATACAGCAAACACTCGACACTTGGAAGGCTGACGCTCTAACTCACATAGAAGCACGTGCACAGGCTATTTCTGACCGAGCGCCTATTGAAGCTCGTCGTGACATGGCAAAACGTCAGATTGAGGACGAGTATAACCAAGCAACAAAACAGCTTGGTTTATAAATCACGACTAAGGGAGCACTTGCTCCCTTTTTTGTTTCCGATGAATCAACTAGTGCATGTAATAGCCTGAATACGAGGATTGCGACCTTTGAGGCTTAGGTAGGGATGACGCCTGATTGGTGCGATTAACATCTCGCATTTGCATCTTCTCCTGCAACCAAGCGTCAACATCCTCTTCTGACCAAGCCACACTCCTATCTGAAATTGGGATACTTTGCGGAAAGCGATACTGACGCATCAGTGAATATAGTGTTGTTTTGCTCAACCCCGTTCTATCAAGTACTTCGGATAATCTTAAAAATTTCATCGGACACCTCTTTTCGGTCTTACTTTCTTTACGCTCGGACACGTAGCCACAGCACGAGGAAGGACGACCAAGTGCCATAAGATATGGGTAGAATCACAATGGAAAAATTAACCGACTCAAAGACTGTCCCCGCCATACACTCAGAGCTTCATGCCTTACTCAATAAGCACACATCTACCTCTACCGCCATACTGGGCTTAGGTGGAATCGGCTGCAAAGTGATGGCACTAGCCTTAGAAAACATTCCCTCACCGAAATGCACCATGCTTGCAGTAAACACAGACTCAAGACAACTCGATAAGCTCAGTGCAAAGCACTCACTACTTCTTAGCTCGGAGGGTGACGAAAGGTTAATGCCCGCTATAGACACACATGACTTAATCATTGTCATTTCAGGCGCGGGAGGTCTCGGGGAAGCAATCACTTACAAGCTGTGCAAAGACATCAGTCACTCAGGTAAGTTAATTATCCCGATATTATTCAAACCATTCGAGTTTGAGGGCATAAAACGCAACGATGCGTATCAACATCTATTGCAAGAATTACTAAAGCTAAACATTCAGGTGCTGGCACTGGATAATCAAAAGGTCCTTCAGCAAATGAATCCAGACAAAACGTTTACAATGCTAGAGCAAGAGCTCATGAGGCAAGTCGTGAGGCTCATTATAAAAATCAACGAAAATGAATAATCGAAAAACCATCCTCATTATCAGTCAAGCCACCAACAAAGAAATGGAGGCTTACAGCCTCCACTACCTTGAATTAAGAGTCGGAATTACTAAAAAATTCCTCATCACATTTCTTACAGAAACCTTGAGGGGTTACTGCTTCATTTTCTTGGCACTCTGCACATAGAGTAATAGGCTCTTCATGGTCATCCATTGTCATCTCACTTTCTTTAGCGGCCCTAAGCGGACCAATCCTAAAAAGTAAAACGCTCTCACCAATGAGAGTCAATGCAAAACCTGACCGTAAACCATTGCAAAGCCAAGGCTGAGAACCCCCTCACACTTGGTGCAATTATTCTAGCGTCGACTGCAACCAAAGTTTTTTGCCCTCGTCCCATACCATTTAGTTTCAGTCTTTGCAAAATAGCTGAGCCGTTGGAATGCTTGGTTACATTGTTGACTGTACTCAGGGGAATGGCGAGTTAAAAAATGAAGAGGATTCTTAGGAAAGTGCACCAGATTAACTATGTCGTCAGGCTCATAACTCAGCACTCTGGCCCAAGCCTTATAGATAACCCCCGCAAGATTATTGCTAACCTCACCAAAACTGCCAAAGCCCCCGTAAGCATCTCGATTGAGCACGAGGGCTATGTGGTAGTGAGGCTGGCTTGATTCGTTGCGTTCTTTCACCCAAATATACCGGACGGTACAAGGCCTCACACGAATACCTTTTCGTGACTTAGCTTCAGTCCTAGCTTTCAATTGGGCTTTAACGGACTCCATGAATCGAGTAATTACATTCGTATCGTGCGCAAGCGGAAAGTCAGGACAACTCACCAGCAACGGCAGATGCAAATCAAACCTCATGACCACAACGCGGCTATACTCGCTCATTGCATTACCCATAACCCCATGGATAGCATCAAGATACTCTTTAACCAAAGCGTATCCTTTTAGTACAGTTAGTCCTTGATAAGTGCTTTCATTGTGAATGGTTAAATTACCATTTGATTGATAGGTATTCATTTTCACTCCTATGGGTTGTTACCTATAGAAGTGGTGAACTCATTATTTTTTAACTTATCCTCTCCAGAGAGAGGATTATGCTTGATGTCCCATGATTTAAGTTAAGGTCTTAATAATAGACAACCGCCATTTATGACATCCAACACCCTCGTCAAACAAAGCCATTCAAACTTACTTGTTACTACCATTAGTCACTTTGCTCAACGCAATTTACTCTGATAATAAATTCAGCGATGCGAAGCAAAACCACGATTAAACCTCAGCCTGAA
>NZ_JATABG010000205.1:0-6159 GCF_036533755.1 Vibrio sp. M260118
ATTCCAACACCATGCACGCAAAAATTGCGCCTCTCTCCACGCTTTCCCTGCAACTTACTTGTCAAAGTAAAAAAACTCGTTAATTTTGTCATTATTACCAAAATAACGTTTTTTCTCGCTTACTAGGATCCCCCTCCTTGATGAGCTGTTTTCTCACGGAAATTTTATTCTGACCATGTTCAAGTTTTATCGAAAACAGAAATTTAAACGCCTTCAGAACACATTAATGCTCGCATTTTTGGTGCTAAGCATTACTCCTCTGACGATTATAGCGATCTTTTTCCTCCACTCTCACACACAAGATCTTCAGGAGCAGAGTACCTCTCATCTAATTTCGGTTAGGGATAGTAAGCGCCAGCAAGTGATCGACTATCTTTATGCAAAAGAGTCAGAAGTTATGGCCTTCGTTCGCTCAGAACTCGCCTATGCAAGTGGCGGAAGATTCTATGGGCTGGTCAATGCGTTTAGGAACCTCGGACTCGATATCGAGCAAGCTCGCGAGTATGCTCAACGCAGATACATAACAGGTTCAGGAGACCAAATTAAAACCTCGATTCTGCCTCAATCTAACGTTTTTAACGGGACTGAGCGCTATCGACTGCTACACAAACGTTATCACTGGGCCTATCTAGAGCTACTCAAACGCTCTGATTTTGATGATATTCTATTAGTTGATCGAGAAGGTAACGTAACCTACTCGATATATAAACATGACAACTTTGGCACTAACCTACTCAACGGAAAGTACAAAGACGCAAACCTAGGTAAAACCTTTGCCAAACTGAGAGAAACCGTCAGCGATAAACGCAAAGACAACGAAGACTATACTCCGTTAATCATTTCTGACTTTTCAACCGAGCAAGGCAAAACGGTTGCATGGTTAGGTGCGCCGATCATTCAGCAAGGTTACCTGCACAGTTACGCCATGTTCAGATTGCCGAACAATGGGATCACCAAACTGATCGCTGACAACTCTAACAATTCAATGAAAACCTTGTTAGTGGGTTCAGACCACAAGTCTCGAACTCTTGCTTATCAGCAAGAGGACATTGATAAGAGCAGGGAAGTTGTTGACTTAGCACTAGCAGGTTCTAGTAAGGTAGGCACCTATACCAACACTGAAGGCGAGGCAACGATCGCGGCATACAGCCCTATTTCCTTCAATAGCATTGATTGGGCGATTGTTGTTGAAGTTCCTGAAAGCGTCGCATTTGCCCGTGTCCATCAGCTTGAAACCCTGTTTATCTTTGCGATGCTGTCAGCGATCTTGCTGGTGGTCATGGCTTCCCACTATTTATCCAACTTTATAACTTCGCCTCTGCTGCAATTGACCTGGGCAGCAGAGAAAGTCTCGGCTGGCGACCTTGATGCGGATATGAATAATACTCAGCGTAAAGATGAGATTGGCCGATTGGCTATCAGCTTTGAGCGGATGCAGCGGTCTATTCGCGAGAAAATTCAGCTAATTAGAAAACAGAATGAAGAGTTAGAAAGCAACCTTAAACTCATTCAAAAGCAAAACGACGAATTACAATTAGCAAACAAGCTAAAAGATGAGTTTCTTGCTACGACCTCCCACGAACTGCGCACTCCGCTACATGGTATGGTCGGTATCGCAGAAGCGCTCGCCTCAGGAGCTAACGGCCCTGTCACGTCAGAGCACAAGTATCAGCTTGATATCATCATCAATAGCGGTCAGCGCCTAACTACCTTGGTCGACGATCTACTCGACTACCATAAGATGCGTTACGGACACCTTGATATCGAGACCAGTGCAGTCGATCTTTCAGGCTCAACCCGCCTCGTATTGGAACTCTCCTCTCACCTGCTTGGCTCTAAACCGCTACGTATTATCAACCAAGTGCCCGATGAGCCTGTATGGGTGTGTGCCGATCCACAGCGACTTGAACAGGTGCTATATAACTTAGTTGGTAACGCAATAAAATATACCAGTGAAGGAAAAATCGTCATCTCCACTAGCGTTGTTGATGACAGTATTCGTGTACAAGTGGTTGATACAGGTCAAGGGATACCGGCTGACCAACTCGATCATATCTTCGAACCATTAATCCAAGCGGGCAACGACTCAAGTCGATACCGTCAAGGCGCGGGCTTAGGATTGTCTATTAGTCGCCAATTGATTGAGCTGATGAACGGTACTCTCTACGTCAGCAGTCAACCTATGGTCGGCACTACATTCAGCTTTACCCTGCCCATCGCAAGCGCTGAGCAGATTGAGCAAGCCAATCACTACGAGTCCGCTCACTTTACAGCCCCAAGCAGCGGTGAAGTCGAGTTACCTGATACAGCAAGTTTACCGGAAAATCCTGAAGGTCCGATCCTGCTGGTTGTCGATGACGAACCTGTAAACCTACGCGTATTGGACAGTTTCCTCCGCTTAGAAGGCTACCGTGTTCGCACAGCAAAAGATGGTCACGAGGCTTTAGCATCCATCAGCAATGAGAAACCCGAGCTGGTATTACTGGATATAATGATGCCGGGCATGAGCGGCTATCAAGTTTGTGAGACTCTACGTGAGACCTACGATCACGCCGAGTTACCTATCATTATGTTAACGGCACTTAGCCAGACAGATGACCGCGTTCGTGGCTTTAACGCAGGTGCCAATGACTACCTGTCTAAGCCTTTCAATAAGCAAGAACTGGCAGCGCGAATTGTCGCTCATTTATCAGCGAGTAAGGCTGAGATACGTCGAGTAGAGAATCAACAACTGCAACTAGAGCTAAAACAGAGAGCCGCCGTTGAAGCGAGTCTAC
The DNA here is from genome assembly GCF_036533755.1 of Vibrio sp. M260118. NCBI lineage: Bacteria > Pseudomonadati > Pseudomonadota > Gammaproteobacteria > Vibrionales > Vibrionaceae > Vibrio > Vibrio sp. M260118. The sequence goes on from NZ_JATABG010000205.1 coordinate 2,778, forward strand.
TTGAAACCCAGGGTCGACTTTTAGAGCAACTTGAAACAGCGCCAGAGGCGATTGTCTGTGTTCGTGAAGACAATAAGATTCGTTTTGCCAATGACGCTGCCTCCCGATTGTTTAAGCGTTCAACAGAACAGCTCAAACGTTCGACAGCTGATGAAATCATTGCACCTAAGTTTCTTAACGTCGAACAAGAGCATTACTGCGGCAACATTGATATCTATGTAGAAGATGTCAGACAGCGTCTTTCTGCTGATGTGTTGCGGCTGCCAGAGGGCGCAGGATTACGCTCAATGTACATTTTCAACGTCGGTGGTGGTGTGAATGCCACTAGAATCAATAATCTCGAGACGGCGATTGAAGCGCTTTCTAGCTTTGCTTTCGACGGCGACAAAGCCAAACTTCAAGAGCTCAAAGAGCTTGGGGGAGAGTTTACTCGCCTTGCAGATAAAGTGACGAGTGATAATAAGTCGAAACAAGAAGTAATGCGCGAGGTGCTCGTAGATGCAATGACAAGTGCTCTCGAGTATTGGGAGTCGGTCACTGGCCAAACTAAGTTTGCCTTTGCAGAGCAGAGTGGCTTGTGGCGTGTCTATCTTGATAGAAGCACGCTGCAGACACGAACGCTAGACAAATACCTACGCACTGAAACGCTGCCGAAAACGCCTCGTTGGCGAACCGTATTGAGCTCTTTGGATTACATACTAGAACACTGCAATGAACAGAGCCCTGAACGAAGCCATATCGAAGCACTACGTGACAAACTGCAGCACTTGCTAACCAGTTAGTTGGCTCAACGCCTCCACTCGAAAGCCTGCACATGCAGGCTTTTTTAATTGCCACTGAATAGTTCCACTTTTGATGTCAAATAGCATTATTACGCTGCGTAAAACAACCTAATAAATTAACGATAATTAGTCTCTCTATCTGCTAACAGACATACTCAAACAAGCCTATCAACCCCAAAAATGGACAAATTTACTCCATATTGCGATGTCAATCACAACAAGACGGCAGTTTTTAATTATCGAAAAAAAATAACACCACAACTTGTGCGTGATAGAGATCTCCATAACAAATAACTGCCAAGAGGGCGATGAAAATAAAGAGGCTTAAGGTTAGTAAACACTCACACTAAAAACTCTAAACAAAAGTTTTTGCGACACACTTCAAATCATATTTTCCGCTCAAAAAGCCGTCACTCTGGTTATTTTTGACATTATTAACGTTGGTAATGGTGGTTTTGACGATTTTAACGGGAATTGCAATTGCGAAAATTGACGTAACAGTGTTTTCTTACTGTGCCTAAGGCCTACAGGCCACTCTTAATTTCTCATCGCCTCCGGTAAGAAATTAGCAAATAGAGGTGGGCCTTAGTGAGTGTTTATCAATTGATGACATTCCATCCATTAAGTGAAATGAAAGCAAATAGTAAGGAACAGCTATGCTTGCCAACATTAAAAAAACAGCACTAGCAACAGCAATTATTGCTACAGCAACAACTGGATTCGCTTCAGTAGCGACTGCAGCTGAGCGCAGCGAACTGACTGTACACCCTAAAGAGTTTACAACCTTCGTTCGTAACTTTAACCCATTCTTGGGTGCAACGAACCTTCACACTACTACGGACTTCATCTACGAGCCGCTTGTTGTTTTCAACGAAATGCACGGTAACACGCCTGTATTCCGTCTTGCTGAAAACTTCAAGATGTCTGATGACCTAATGAGCGTAACTTTCGATATTCGTAAAGGCGTGAAATGGTCTGATGGCCAAACGTTTGATGCAAACGATGTGGTATTCTCTTTCAACCTTGTTAAGGAAAAACCAGAGCTTGACCAAAGTGGTATCAACTCATGGGTAACTGGCGTAGAAAAAGTAAACGACTACCAAGTTAAATTCCGCCTGACTGAAGCGAACTCTAATGTTCCTTACGAAATTGCAAAAGTACCTGTTGTACCTGAGCACGTATGGAAAGACATCAAAGATCCAGCGACATTCACCAATGAAAACCCAGTAGGTTCAGGTCCTTTCACAGAGATCGACACGTTTACAGCACAACTTTACATCCAGTGTGCAAACCCGAACTACTGGGATGCAGACAACCTAGATGTTGACTGTCTACGCGTTCCACAAATCGCGAACAACGACCAATTCCTAGGTAAAGTTGTAAATGGCGAAATGGACTGGACTTCATCATTCATTCCTGACATTGACCGCACTTACGCAGCGGCTAGCCCTAACCACCAGTACTGGTACCCGCCAGCAGGTACTCAAGCATTCGTGGTTAACTTTAAGAATCCAGATGCTGCGAAGAACGAAGCGCTAACTAACGTTGATTTCCGTCGTGCATTCTCTATGGCTCTTGACCGTCAAACCATTATCGACATCGCGTTCTACGGTGGCGGTACAGTGAATGACTTCGCATCAGGTCTAGGTTACGCATTCGAAACTTGGTCTGATGAAAAAACTCACGACCAGTACAAAGGTTTCAACACGTACAACGTGGATGGTGCTAAAGAGCTACTTAAGAAAGCGGGCTTCAAAGACGTTAACAAAGACGGCTTCGTTGACACTCCATCAGGCAAGTCTTTCGAGCTTCTAATCCAATCGCCAAACGGCTGGACAGACTTCAACAACACAGTTCAACTTGCAGTTGAGCAACTTGCAGAAGTCGGCATCAAAGCAAAAGCTCGTACTCCAGATTTCTCTGTGTACAACCAAGCAATGCTTGAAGGTACGTACGACGTAGCTTACACAAACTACTTCCACGGTGCAGATCCACACACTTACTGGAACAGTGCATACAACTCTGCACTTCAGTCTGGTGACGGTATGCCTCGTTTCGCGATGCACTTCTACAAGAACGAAAAGCTAGATGGTCTTCTAAACAGCTTCTACAAGACAGCTGATAAGCAAGAGCAGCTAGATATCGCTCACGGCATCCAGCAAATCATTGCTGCTGACCAAGTTACGATCCCTGTAATGTCTGGTGCTTACATGTACCAATACAATACAACTCGATTCACTGGTTGGTGGAACGAAGAAAATCCGAAAGGCCGTCCAAACATTTGGGCTGGTATCCCAGAGCGTCTACTACACGTACTGGACCTAAAACCAGTTAAGTAAGTAGTTGTTCTAACTGTGCGGCATACATTCCGTATGCCGCAAAATCCCCCCAATCTATCGTTAGTTGTTATGTGGCGCCCGTCGTCAGGGGATTGTTCGCTCTAAAATTTAGTTTTCGCTAGGGCGACCTGAAACCAGAAACAGGGAAAATCTGGGTGAGTAAGGTGTAAGTTATGGGTTATTTTTTAAGACGTTTGTCGTTCTATTTGGTCGCATTATTAGTTGCTGCGACATTAAACTTTATTATTCCTCGTGCAATGC
>NZ_JATABG010000206.1:0-6153 GCF_036533755.1 Vibrio sp. M260118
ATATCGTCCAATTCTGGTGATTATGACCACAAATGATAAGGTTTTAATTTGCGGAGCAAAATTAATGTCATAAACTGAACAGGACTAAATTGAGCGGCTAAAAAAAGTCACTCAGCTAAAAAACTAAATCCTATAGGGGGAACTTAAGGTGAATATTCTTGGATATGCGCAGAAGTTAGGTAAAGCTCTTATGCTACCTATCGCAACGCTTCCGGTTGCGGCGCTCTTACTACGTTTGGGTCAAGGTGACCTATTAGACATTCCGTTCATGGCACAAGCAGGTGGTGCTATTTTCGGTAACCTTCCACTACTATTCGGTCTAGGTATTGCTATCGGTCTTTCTAAAGACGGTAACGGTGCTGCAGGTCTAGCTGGTGCAGTTGCGTACTTCGTACTAACCGCTACAGCAACTACAATTAACGCTGACGTTAACATGTCATTCTTCGGCGGTATCATCGCTGGTATCATCGCAGGTCACTCATACAACGCTTTCCATGCAACCCGTCTTCCTGAGTGGTTGGCATTCTTCTCTGGTAAGCGTTTAGTACCTATTATGGCAGGTCTATTTGCTTTAGTTGCAGGTGCTATTAGTGGTGTGGTTTGGCCATCAATCCAAGGCGGTCTTGACGCGCTAGCTCACGCAGTATCGACTTCTGGCGCAGTTGGTCAGTTCGTATACGGTACGCTTAACCGTGCTCTTATCCCGGTAGGTCTTCACCACGTTCTTAACTCATATTTCTGGTTCGGTATGGGTACTTGTCAAGAAATCGTAGTAGCAGGCGCTGCTGGTTTCGAAAACATCAAACAACTTTGTGTGGATCCAGCTCTAGCGAAAACTCTCGTTGCTGGCCAAGAGTACACATTTGAGTTTGCAAACTCTGTCACTCCAGAAATCACTGCAACTGTTAAAGAAGTAACTGAAACAGTTAAATCTGGTGACCTACACCGCTTCTTCGGTGGCGATAAAAGTGCTGGCGTATTCATGAACGGCTTCTTCCCAATCATGATGTTCGGTCTACCAGGTGCGGCACTTGCAATGTACCTTGCAGCTCCTGCAGAAAAACGCAGCCAAGTTGGTGGTGCACTATTCTCAGTAGCATTCTGTTCTTTCCTAACAGGTATCACTGAGCCGCTAGAATTCATGTTCGTATTCCTAGCTCCTGCTCTATACGCAATGCACGCTGTATTTACTGGTCTGTCTCTAGTTGTTGCTAACATGTTTGGTACGCTACACGGCTTCGGTTTCTCTGCTGGCCTAATTGACTACCTATTGAACTTCGGTCTAGCTACTAAGCCTCTACTACTAGGCGTAATCGGTCTTGGCTTCGGTGCTCTATACTTCTTCACATTCAGCTTCGCAATCCGCGCATTCAACCTGAAATCGCCAGGTCGTGAAGATGACGAAGAAGAGGCAGGTGCTCCAGCTGGTGAAGCTAAAAACGGCGACCTTGCACGTCAATACCTTAAAGCTCTAGGTGGTCACGATAACCTAACTTCAATTGACGCTTGTATCACTCGTCTACGTCTTACTCTAAAAGACCGCTCTGTAGCTGACGAAGCTGTACTTAAGAAGCTTGGTGCGAAAGGTGTAGTGAAACTTGGTGAGAACAACCTTCAAGTTATCCTTGGTCCTCTAGCCGAAATCGTTGCTGGCGAAATGAAAGCAATCGGTGCAGGCGATGACCTATCTGATGTAAAACTTCCTTAATTACGATAAGTAAGCTAAGAAAGTGATGAAAGCCTCCTTCGGGAGGCTTTTTTGCGTTTTACCTAGATAAAAACGGCTCCTTGCTAGCTTATTAACCATACAGACAAAAAAATAGCGTTTTGAAACGAGATATTGTTGTGTAATTCACCATAATTGTGGATCATTAGACGCAATGTGCTTGGCGGTAAGTTATGTCGTCTAAGTAAAAGATTATCTGAACAATACTAAAATAATTGAGGTGCTATAGATGAGTGAAGCTGAGGCTCGTCCATCGAACTTCATTCGCCAAATCATTGATAAAGATTTAGCGGATGGTAAACACACAAGCGTGCATACTCGTTTCCCGCCAGAGCCAAATGGTTATTTGCATATCGGTCACGCTAAGTCAATTTGCTTAAACTTTGGTATTGCTCAGGACTACCAGGGCAAGTGTAATCTTCGTTTTGATGATACAAACCCAGAAAAAGAAGACGTGGAATACGTTGAGTCAATTAAGAATGATGTGAGCTGGTTAGGCTTCGAGTGGGATGGTGAGGTATGTTACTCATCAAATTACTTCGACAAGCTTTACGGCTATGCAGTGGAATTAATTAACAAAGGCTTAGCGTACGTTGAAGAGCTAAGTCCTGAGCAGATCCGTGAGTATCGTGGAACACTTACCGAGCCAGGTAAGCCTAGCCCCTACCGTGATCGTACGCCTGAAGAAAACCTAGCGCTATTTGAGAAGATGCGCGATGGCGGTTTCGAAGAAGGCAAAGCATGTTTGCGTGCCAAAATTGACCTAGCGTCATCTTTCATTGTACTGCGTGACCCGGTTATTTACCGTGTTCGTTTTGCAGATCATCACCAAACGGGTGATAAGTGGTGTATTTACCCAATGTATGACTTTACGCACTGTATTTCAGATGCGTTAGAAGGTATTACCCACTCACTATGTACATTAGAGTTCCAAGATAACCGTCGCCTATATGACTGGGTATTAGATAACATCACTATTGATTGCCAACCTCGTCAGTATGAGTTTAGCCGTCTAAATCTAGAATACACTGTGATGTCTAAGCGTAAGCTAAACCAACTTGTTACTGAAAAACTAGTAAATGGTTGGGATGACCCACGTATGCCAACGATCTCGGGTCTTCGTCGTCGTGGTTTCACGCCTGCGTCTATTCGTGAGTTCTGTAAGCGTATTGGTGTGACAAAGCAAGACAACATGATAGAGATGAGCTCGTTAGAGTCTTGTATTCGTGATGACTTGAACGAAAATGCGCCGCGTGCAATGGCTGTACTTGATCCAGTCAAGATTGTAATTGAAAACTTTGACGCAGATAAGGTTGAGACACTTACTGTTGCTAATCATCCAAATAAACCTGAAATGGGTGAGCGCGAAGTGCCGTTTACTCGTGAAGTTTGGATTGAGCGTGAAGATTTCCGTGAAGAAGCAAACAAGAAGTACAAGCGTCTCGTTCTAGGTAAAGAAGTTCGTCTTCGTGGTGCTTACGTAATTAAAGCGGAGCGTATCGAGAAAGATGAAGCGGGTAACATTACCACGATCTTCTGTAGCTACGATGCTGACACGCTAGGTAAGAACCCAGCTGACGGCCGTAAAGTCAAAGGTGTAATTCACTGGGTATCAGCAGATAAAGGCCTTCCGGCTGAGATTCGTCTATACGATCGTCTGTTTACTGTACCAAACCCAGCTGCAGCGGATAACTTTGCAGAGACAATCAACCCAGACTCACTTGTGAAGCTAAATGGTTTTGTTGAACCAAGCCTTGCACTAGCGCAAGCTGATCAAGGTTACCAGTTTGAACGTACGGGCTACTTCTGTGTTGATGCTAAAGATTCTTCACCAGAGTCATTAGTGTTCAACCGCACTGTAGGCCTACGTGATACTTGGGCGAAGATTGAAGCTAAGTGATAAACAGTTAGCGTAAATAAACAAAAGCCAGTCTCGATGACTGGCTTTTTAGCTTCTATATATAAAAAACGTTAGCCGAAGCTAACGTTTTTTTAGCGAGTTTAAGCCTATTTCTTAGGCTTGTGTGCATCAGGGTTGTCTTTGCAGTTACCTACGGCGCATTTGCCGTAAAGGTATAGACTGTGGTTGGTGAGGCTAACGTTATATTGAGCAGCGATCTCTTTTTGACGTTCCTCGATGATGTCATCAGAAAATTCGATAACCTCGCCGCAATCTAAACAGACTAGGTGGTCGTGGTGATGCTGAGTTGACAGTTCAAATACAGACTTGCCGCCTTCAAAGTGGTGGCGAGTTACGATACCTGCGTCATCAAACTGGTTCAATACTCGATACACTGTTGCCAAGCCAATCTCTTCACCGAGATCAATCAGCTTTTTGTACAGTTCTTCAGCACTGATATGTTGGCATTCAGGTTGCTGTAATACTTCTAAAATCTTTAGTCTTGGAAGGGTAACTTTAAGACCAGCATCCTTTAGCGCTTGGTTATTGTCTGACATATACTTTCCTGTTGATGATCTGCAGTTATTAACAGAATACAATATTCATAACATTATAGGGTAGTCCCGTTAAACAATAAACCCGAAGTTCAAAGGGTTACTACTATTTTTCTATAAACAAGTGTGAAATCACTGATTATACACATCAGACCAGTTACAATATTTTAACATAATGAGAAGTGTGATCTGTTGAGGACAAGAAATGAATAAGTCACTGGCTAAAGTTTACAAACCTGGAATTGTAAAATTTGCGTTGAACTCATGGCCACCTTTTTGGGGGGCTGGAATAAAAATACTCTCAATTAGTGATGATTTTCGTGAAGTAAAAATGAAGCTTAAGCTGCGCTGGTGGAATAAAAATGCCAATCGGACCCAGTATGGCGGGAGTATTTTTTCACTCACGGATCCTGTTTATTCATTGATGTTAATGGGTATTTTAGGTGAGCGCTATTACGTATGGGATAAAGAAGCCAGTATCAACTTTATTAAGCCTGGTCAGAGTGATCTGTTTGCTGAATTTTGCGTGAGTCAAAATCAGTTAGAGGAGATCTTACGTCAGACTTCCGAAGGGGATAAGTGTTTTCCAGAGTTTCTTATCTATGTCAAAGATAAACACGGCAATGTCGTTTCTGAAGTTCAACGTAAGCTCTATGTGCGTAAGAAACCCCAGTTTCGTGAAGAGGATAGCGAAGAACAAACCGCATAAAAAAACCTCCGCAAAGGAGGTTTTATCGAGGAGAGTGGCTTAACCTTCAAGTTCAGCTAGGCACATCTCTTCGTGAATCTGCTTACACCAATTGTTTACACGCTCTTCAGTAAGCTCTGGTTGACGGTCTTCGTCGATACAAAGACCAACGAACAGGCTGTCATCGCCTTCAACAAGACCTTTAGAAGCTTCAAACTCGTAACCTTCGGTAGAAGTGTAGCCAAGGATTGTGCCGCCTTTCGCTTCAACGATATCACGTACTGTACCCATCGCGTCACAGAAGTACTCTGCGTAGTCTTCTTGGTCACCACAGCCAAAGATTGCAACAAGCTTGGTTGAGAAGTCGATTTGCTCAAGCTCTGGGAAGAAATCATCCCAATCACATTGTGCTTCACCGTAGTACCAAGTTGGGATACCAAGCAGCAGTAAATCGAAGTTATCGATGTCTTCTTTGCTGCTTTTCGCGATATCTTGAACGTGAACCAGTTGTTTACCCAGTTGCTTTTGAATCATCTTTGCAACAGCTTCAGTGTTACCTGTATCGCTACCAAAGAAGATGCCTACACTTGCCATAGATTCGTTACCTTTACTAAATTTCGTTGTGGATTCGGTTGATATCAGCCGATACCACCACCTTCCCAGCTAAGCTGAATAATACCTTTGGCGATAAACCCAGCACAGCCTAGGAATAGGACTAACCATACAATTCTGCGACCGAAAGGGGGAACATTACCCGCTTTGAGAACATCTTTTATCGCCATACCAATTAAAAAGAAGATAGACGCGAAAAGAAGATCGAGACCAATTGACTCGAGCATGTTCATGTAGTCGTACAGCATGGAATCCCTTTATGCCAAATTACTTGCGCCGAACTATACCACTGTTACTAGATAAAGTTAACGGGCATAGCACAACTCATCTCTCATTCTGTTTTAAGCAATAAATTTGCGAATTGCACGCAGCACTTCCGCAGGCTTTTCTGCGTGCAACCAATGACCTGTGTTAGCAATAACATGAGCTTTGGCGCTGCTGAATTGTTTTTGAACTTCACCCTGATGTTCTGCGGTTAGGTAGTCAGAATCGCCACCTTTAACAAATAGGGTTGGGGTGGAGATGGTTTCTACTGGCTCCCAACCAAGGATCTGCCAATAGTTTTCCGACAAACTCTCGACATTAAACCGCCAAGCCAGATGCTCGCCTGTATTGTAGAGTGACTTGCTAAGAAACTGACGAACACCTTCGAGTTCAATATGTTCAGCTAAAA
>NZ_JATABG010000207.1:0-6121 GCF_036533755.1 Vibrio sp. M260118
CTCTTTAGCTGAAACCTTACGCTTGGCTTTCTTTTTACCTGCATTTTTCTCAACCAGGCTCTTGGCCACATCAAGCAAGATAGTCTCTGGCACCACAGCGTCAACGACACCGAGTTTCTTCGCCTTTTTAGCACGTAACTGTTTGCCAGTAAGAATCAAATCAAGTGATGGCAATAGACCAATAAGTCGCGGTAAGCGCTGTGTTCCGCCTGAACCAGGCAGCAAACCAAGCTGAACTTCTGGTAAGCCTAGACGAGTTTTATCTGAGTCTGTACATACGCGGTAATCACACGCCAGAGCAAGCTCTAAACCACCGCCTAAACATGGGCCGTGTATTGCAGCGACAACCGGGTAAGGTAGATCAGATAACTGTTGGAACATTTGCTGACCTTTCTCACCCAAGGCTTGAGCTTCTTGCGCACTAGTACAAGCGTCAAGCATGCGAACATCGGCGCCCGCTATAAAGTTGTCTGGTTTTAACGAGTGAACAACCAAGCCTTTAATCACAGCACCCTTCTCTTTGAGCTGTGTAAAGATAGCTTCCATCTCTTTCGCAAATGCAGCTTGAAGAGTGTTCATTTTTTCGCCAGGAACATCAATAGAAAGCCAAGCGATATCTTGTTCATCGATGGATAAATTAAATGCAGTATTATCGCTCATTATTCTACCTCCAATACCATAGCGGCACCTAAGCCACCTGCTGCACATGCTGTATTCAATGCTAAACCGCCACCTCTACGTTTAAGTTCGCGCAATGTTTGAGTGATCATTCGTGCGCCCGTAGCGGCAAAAGGGTGACCATAAGCAAGTGAGCCACCGAGTACATTGAACTTGTCCATATCGATTTCACCAATCGCCTTCGAACGACCCAGATTCTCTTGAGCAAACTTATCGCTCGCAAACATCTTCATGTTAGCAAGCGCCTGCGCTGCAAAAGCCTCGTGCATATCAATTAAGGTCAGATCAGATAGCTCGATTCCCGCGCGCTCAAGCGCGATAGGTGTTGCATAAGAAGGCCCCATCAACAGGTCCATTTCTACCCCAATGGCGGAGAATGCATACGAGCGGATATACCCCATGATTTCCAGACCAAGCTCCTTCGCTTTGCCTTCGCGCATCAACATAATTGCGGCTGCTCCGTCCGTTAGCGGCGTACTGTTGGCGGCTGTTACACTACCGTACTGGCGATCAAAGGCCGGACGAAGTTTAGCGTAGCTCTCAAGGACAGAGTCTTCGCGGATGTTGTTATCTTTTGCAATCCACTTTTTGTAAGGTTCAGGGAACGCCGTCATCACCTCACCTTCTATCTTGCCGTCACTCCATGCTTGCGCAGCCAATGTGTGTGAACGGTGAGCAAGTTCATCTTGAGCTTGACGAGTAATTCCGTGGGACTTAGCCATTTGCTCTGCAGTTAGGCCCATAGAGAGACCTGTAGAGTATTCAGCAACTGCAGGTGGAACGGGCATTAGGTCTTTGAAAGAGAGTGTTTTTAGAATCTTTAGCTTCTGGCTTAGCGTTTTAGTCTTACTCAAAGCCAAAAGATTAGCGGCTAGTTTTTTCGACACACCAATAGGAAGCACAGAAGTTGAGTCCGCACCACCAGCAATACCCACATCAATCGTTCCCGCCATAATACTTTCAGCAACATTGACTGCCGATTGGAAACTGGTCGCACACGCACGAGTCACACTGTATGCATCGGTGCCGATATCCATGCCAGTGCCAAGGACGATTTCTCGTGCAATATTTGGCGCTTCAGGCATTTGAATCACTTGGCCAAACACTACCTGTTCGATAAGCTTCGGGTCAATTTCAGTTCGAGCAAGCATGTCGCTTACGACCATCTTGCCCAAGTCAACTGCGGGTACTTGACTAAATTCTGTACTTTGACGTGCAAACGGCGTGCGCAAGCCTGCGACAATCGCGACACGTTCTCCTGAGCGAGTTTTCACTTCCTGCTTGCCCATTGTTTCTCCTTAATTATAGAGGTCTGACCAGGATTCATTGTAACGAAAATGTTAACTCTATCAAACGCTCGTTTGAATAAACGTGACTTCTAACCGATTCGAAAATTCTATTCAACAATGGGTTTGTCTAATCAATTAGGATGAGGGCTAGATAGGCAAGGCTCTAAGAAGAGGTTAAATTGATGAATAACAAGCAAAAAAAACCACACAAAACTGTGTGGTTGGAATGTATAAAGCAATTAACTTACGCCAATTGAAATAATCAGTTTCCTGATTAGGAGAAAGTAAAGTCAGCCTTCAAAAGGAAGTGTCATCTTGCTCAACTTGTCAGTGTAAACACCGACTAGATGACAGGTGTTACTATAACCGTTAGAGTTTGCTAGATTTTGAAATAGATCAATTTTAAGTGGATTACTGCTTTATAGACACATTTATATTTAATATCACCCACTAACCAAACTATAAATTGCTTACGTGGAGTCAACCAAGTTGCTATAGACAGGTTTGTTTACTAAACGACATACAAGTGCGATAGCACCACACAATAATAAGAATCACAGAGCAACCAGGGAGGCTCCTGTGTCAATCATCAATTTTTTCGGAAAGAAAAAATCCAAAGATCCGGTCAACTCGGATATGGACAGACAAAGAAAGTATGAGGCACTTGTTAGAGCCTATCACAGAGACCTTTATCGCTACGCATATTGGCTATGTAAAGATCCAACCATTTCAGAAGATCTGGTACAGGAAACTTGCTTACGCGCATGGAAGTCTCTTGATAGTCTTCAAGACGAGAAAGCCGCTAAGTCATGGCTCATCACCATACTTAGACGAGAAAACGCACGTAGATTCGAACGCAAACAGTTTGATTTGGTGGATATCGACGATCATGGCAATGATGCCAAGGTTTCCGACGATCCACACCATCAAACGCAGTGGATTCAAGCTCAAATCATGAAGCTCGAAGAGGATTATCGTGAGCCCTTGTTCCTGCAAGTTGTGGGTGGGTTCAGTGGTGAGGAGATCGGTGAGATCCTCAACTTAAATAAAAATACGGTGATGACTCGCCTATTTAGAGCGAGGAATCAACTCAAAGAAATGTTAGATTCAGACAACACTCACAGGGGGCAGCAAAATGGATGAATTAGAATTTCGCCGACGCATTATGTCCGATCCTAAACAACGGGATAGTGAGATTAGCGCCGCGATTAAAGCCAATGAACAAAATGCTCAATTTGCCGAAGAACTTTTAGACCTAGACAAACAGATTGCAAAAGCGATGGCTGTCGATGTACCTGAAGATCTCGCCGATCGAATTTTGTTCCATCAACCTTCATCAGTTGAAGACAAGGTTGTTAGGCCTAACTTTGTAAGGAAGGCGATGGCCATGGCGGCATCGGTTGCGTTTGTCGCAGGCTTACTCGTTGGTCAAGTTAACTGGGGGAATATTGTCGTCCCTCCAGCACAAGCAAGTTTAGCGACCACAGCACTCAAGCATGTGGTCGCAGAAAAACCATTTGTGCAGAACCTCGACGAACAGGTGAAATCTTCGCAGATCAACGCCAAAATGATGCCGTTTGATCATCAGCTATCGGAAACCTTCCCTTACCACGTGTACTACTTAAACCATTGTGGTTTTGGTCAATCAAACGCGCTGCATATGGTATTCCAAGGGGAAAAAGGTAAGGTCACTCTGTTCTTAACCGGGATTCCGTCCGAACAAACTGTCGACTTTAATGAAGATGGCATGGCAGGTGTTGTAGAGCCACTAGGTAATACCAGCATGATCCTTGTCGCTGATGAAGGTGAAGATGTGGCTAAGATCGCTGAAAGCATCAGCAAAATCATCAAACCCGCACTTTAACAAAATGATAACATTTTGTGAGCCACGTCATGGCTTGGACATTTCGTTCAAGCCATTTTTTTAGCACAAAATTAGAGTCATGACTCTAAAAAGATGTTTTTTGCAGCATATTCCTGCCAGATAGACATCATTTCCATAATTTTATCGCCTTTATCGGCAATGGTCGGATTTCTATATCTTATACTTGAGTCTAGTATCAGCCACCACTGAGCTTTTGCTCAAATAATATCGTCCACTTAGAGACGAACTAAAAAGGAATAAGCACAAATGAACAAGACGCGTCTGTTTCAAAAATCGCTGCTAGCAGTGACAATCGCAACCGCTACTTTAGCTTCGCAGCAAGCTCTCGCTGCCGGCTTCCAACTTAACTCTCAATCAGCAACTGGCCTGGGCCGTGCGTTCGCTGGTGATGCTGTAATTGCTGACAACGCTTCTGTTATGTCACGTAACGCAGCGGCTATGGCTCTTTTTGATCGTACTGAAGTTTCATTGGGCTTCAACGTTATTGATTCAAAAGTAGAAGTTAAGGAATCTACTTTTTCCAGACCAGCTAGTGCAGATCAAACAATTGATAGTACGACTAATAATGCTACATCAGTAGTTCCCAACTTCTATCTAGCTCACCCTGTCAACGAAGAATTTTCAGTTGGTTTAGGAATCTATTCAAACTTTGGTACTACTAATGAGTTTGATTCTAGTTGGGGTAACGACACAGGTCTCGCTACAGTTATTCCTGGCGCAGACGCGTTCGGTGGTATAACAAATGTCACTACAATAAACTTCCTACTAGCTACTTCTTACCGAATTAACGAGCAATGGAGTATTGGTGGTGGCCTAGATATCATCTATGGTGAAGGCGAACTAAAGCGTAAGTCCGTTAACACTGGTTCTACAGACCAGGATTTAATGAATATCGATGCTTCAGGTTGGGCCGTTGGCTTTAACTTAGGCACAGTGTTCGAACTAGATCAAAACAACCGTTTCGGCCTTAGCTATCACTATAGTCCTGAAAAGGAAGTCGGTGGTACCGTTTCATACCAAGGTAACTCTAACATCGGCGATCTTAAAATCCCACTTCCAGATATGTTTGAATTCTCAGGCTACCACCGCATCGAGGACACTTCATTCGCAGTGCACTACAGCGTACAGTGGATTGGTTGGAGCGCGTTTGATCGCTTAGTAACAACTAATGGTACTGAAATCAAAGAATACAAATGGAAAGATACTTTCCACTACTCAATCGGTGGTACTTACTACGTAAATGAGAACTGGGAAGCGCGAATCGGTTACATGTACGATGAAGGTGTACAAGACGAACTCACTTCAGTATCTGTACCTGACTCTGATCGCCAATGGTTCTCAGCAGGGGCAACTTATCATTTCAATAAAGACCAAACGATTGACCTTGGATTCACTTACCTAATTGGTAAAGACAAACAGGTAAATGACGTTATCGGATCTGGCGCTACTCAACTTAAGTTAGATACAACAACCAAGGCATCAGCTATCCTATTCGGTGCTCAATACACACACCGCTTCTAATTTAAGCTAACAACCACATCAAAAGGTCAGCTTCGGCTGGCCTTTTTATTTACCACTAACCTCTTTATCTCACTCTACTTTTCTTTTACTGGTCTTACCTTTTCGCTTTTTTGAGCGTACAGCCGTACATATATCACCCTTTTGATGCTACAAGCGTTCGCTGAAAAGTTAAAACATTTCATTAACAAGCAGAATTAAAAACCACAATAATCTCGTTTTGAAAAATATTAGTTCAAAAACACTCTTTACACTGTTTTAAATTTTTAAAGTAATAACTCTAACCCTATCATCGTTCGACGCCAATAAAATCAATTCAGCGAACAATATAATGAGAACTAATATAAAATTTTTATCCCTTGCGGTAGCGAGCGGACTAGTAATGACGTCTACAACCATTAATGCTGCGGGCTTTCAGCTTGCAGAATATTCAGCGACAGGTCTTGGCCGTGCGTACGCCGGTGAAGCCGCTATGGCAGACAATGCAAGCGCGCAATGGCGCAACCCTGCGATGCTCACGTACCTTGAAGGAACTCAGATCTCTACGGGCGCAATCTATGTAAACCCAAACATTGATGTTAACGGTAGTGTCGATGGTTCTAAATCTCTAAACCCTGCGCTTCCTACAACAGAAGCAAACTCAAGTGATTTTGCTAACGATGCCATTATTCCAAACCTTTACATCTCCCACCGTTACTCAGACAAGCTAGCTGTTGGTTTCGCGCTAGGTACCAACTACGGTATGGAAACT
>NZ_JATABG010000208.1:0-6107 GCF_036533755.1 Vibrio sp. M260118
CGGCGATTGTACGCAGATTCATGTTAGAAGTCTCTAATTTTCAAAAGGATGTAACAATGAAAATAGAACATTACCACCGCTTAACCAAGCAAGCAGCGGCATTAATCGAGTCAGAAACTGATCTTATTGCTAATTTGTCGAATGTTAGCGCGTTATTGAACATGGAGCTTGAAGACCTCAACTGGGTTGGGTTCTATTTAATGAAAGAGGGCGAGTTGGTGCTCGGTCCTTTCCAAGGTAAGCCTGCGTGTGTGCGCATTCCGGTTGGACGTGGTGTGTGTGGAACTGCGGTTGCGACCAACAGTGTGCAACGGATTTATGATGTCCACGAATTTGAAGGACACATCGCCTGCGACGCGGAAAGCAACTCTGAGCTCGTCATTCCATTTTCTATTAATGGAGAGGTGGCTGGAGTGCTAGATATCGATAGCCCGAAAGTAGGCCGATTCAGCGAAATTGATCAGCAAGGACTGACATTTTTGATGAGCGAAGTAGAAAAGCTGCTTAATTCACACGCTATCAAGGCATAAATTGTCCATTGAGTGTGGTTTTTCGCTTGCAGGTCACTATAATACCTCAAATATTCAAATCTTAATGCTCGCGGACAAGCCGCAATAACCAGGAATCCACATGGAAAACACTGAAAAGTTAAAAAACAGCAAAGAAGTTATCGCATATATTGCTGAATGTTTCCCTAAGTGCTTTACTTTAGAAGGTGAAGCAAAACCGCTTAAAATTGGTATTTTTCAAGATCTTGCGGATCGTCTAACGGACGACCCAAAAGTTAGCAAGACTCAACTTCGTGCAGCGTTAAGACAATACACTTCATCATGGCGTTACCTACACGGTGTTAAGCCAGGTGCAGTACGTGTAGATTTAGATGGCAATCCAGCAGGTGAGCTAGATGAGGAACACGTAGAACACGCAAAGACAGCACTGGCTGAGAGTAAGGCTAAAGTGCAAGCTCGTCGTAAAGAGCAAGCACAGAAAGCACGTGAAGAAGGCAAGGCAAAAGCTAAGCCTGCGGCGAAGAAGCCACAAGCTCGTCGTCCGCAACAGAATAAAGTACAAAAAGCCAGCAAGCCGGTAGAAACGCGCGCTCTGAACGCTGATGAAATCACAGTCGGCAATCAAGTTAACGTCAATATGGGCAAAGGAAACATGGCTGCGACTATCGTTGAAATCAATAAGGAAGATGTGCGTGTTCAACTGTCTAACGGCCTACAAATGGTTGTAAAAGCGGAGCACCTACGCGCATAAAGGAGATACTCCTACGCATGAAATGCCGTTCAAAAATGTCGCTGATTGCTGCTAGCTTATTGCTAGCAGCTTCTTCAGCCTATGCTCTAGAAGCAAAAATCGCCCTTGAGGACTTACCTGTCCTTGCTGCTGAAAGCCAACATGCCACTGCCAGTAAGCGTGTTGAAGAAAAACTAACCAGTTCCCACTACAAGCACATCAGACTTAATGACGAGCTATCGCGCAAGATATTTTGGCGATATGTTGATTCTTTGGACTATAACAAAAACGTCTTTACTCAAGCTGATATTGATACCATTTCTAAGTGGCAAGACTCTATCGACGATCAATTAAAGTCAGGCGATACACAAATCGCGTTCGAACTATATAATCTATCGATGAAGCGTCGCTATGAACGATTTGTTCATGCACTCAAGCTTCTTGATACAGAGATGAAGTTTGATGTTGATGAGAGTATCGAGCTTGATCGTAGTGAAGCAACTTGGCCAAAAGACACAGCGGAGCTTGATGAGCTGTGGCGAAAGAGAGTCAAGTATGACGCTCTAAATCTGAAACTTACAGGCAAAGAGTGGGATGAGGTTAAAGAAGTTCTCGGTAAGCGTTACAATAATGCGCTGAAACGACTTAGCCAAACCCATAGTGAAGATGTGTTTCAGTTCTACATGAACGCGTTTGCTCGTGAAGTGGATCCACATACCAGTTATCTATCCCCTCGTAATGCCGAGCAGTTCCAAACAGAGATGAACCTGTCTCTGGAAGGGATTGGTGCAGTACTGCAGATGACAGACGATTACACGGTTATTCGTTCACTCGTTGCTGGTGGCCCTGCCTCAAATAGTAAACAGCTTGGTGAAGGCGACCGTATTATCGGTGTCGGCCAAGACGGTGAAGATATCGTTGATGTTATTGGCTGGCGATTGGATGACGTTGTTCAACTGATCAAAGGTCCAAAAGGCACCAAAGTTAATTTGCAGATCTTGCCAGAGGGTAAAGATGCTAAAACATCTGTGATTACGTTAGTGCGAGATAAAATCCGTTTAGAAGACCGAGCGGTTAAGTCTGAAGTGATTGAGCTAGACGGTAAGAAAATTGGCGTACTTGAAGTGCCGAGCTTCTATGTCGGACTGGCAAAAGATACAGATAAGCTGATTACTGAGCTCAAACAGCAGAACATTGACGGCATTATCGTCGACCTTCGTAACAATGGTGGTGGCGCGTTAACGGAAGCATCTGCTCTTACAGGGCTATTTATCAAGAGCGGTCCGGTCGTTCAGGTACGAGACAGTTATGGTCGAGTCAACGTAAAAGGCGACTTTGATGATCAAATTAGCTACAGCGGTCCAATGAGCGTTTTAATCAATCGCAACAGTGCTTCAGCATCAGAAATCTTTGCGGCAGCTTTGCAAGATTATGGTCGTGCAATCATTCTAGGTGAAAACTCGTTTGGTAAAGGAACAGTTCAACAGCACCGCACCTTGGGCAAAATCTACGATCTGTTCGATAAGGAGCTTGGCTATGTGCAATACACGATTCAGAAATTCTACCGAATCGATGGTGGTAGCACACAGAACAAAGGTGTTGCTCCAGACATAGCTTATCCAACAGCCGTTGATCCAAGTGAAACGGGCGAAAGTGTTGAAGATAATGCTCTTCCTTGGGATAGTATCGACAAAGCCAAATATAATGTGTTACAGCGTAACGAAGATTTGATCAGTGCTCTAGCCATTAAGCATGAAGCGCGTATCGCTAATGATATGGAGTTTGGTTTTATTGCTGAAGATATTGCTAAGTACAAGGCTGAGAAAGACGACAATACTCTGTCTCTAAATAAGAAAACTCGTCAGGCTGAAAGTGATGAAGCAGATGAGCGACGTTTAAGCAGAATAAATCAGCGTCAGAAGTCTGAAGGTAAAGAGCCATTTAAGTCTCTTGATGATGTACCTAAAGATTATGAGGTGCCAGATGCGTATTTGGATGAGTCAGTTGCCATCATGGTGGATATGATTAAATCTTAATATCTATCAATAAATTAAATAAGCGGACCAAATCGGGTTCGCTTTTTTTATGGAAATAATTAATGTGATTTAGATCAATTTTTTCGCTAAATAAACGTTGTGTGCCTAAGCTTAAAGAAAAAAAGTAAGGAGCACGCTATGAGATTGATTGTTTTACTATCGCTGATTTTCAGCTTCTCAGTGCTAGGTAACGGGGTTCGTGACAACAGTGACCTCACCCAATTTGATCACCCATTTTTATTAGGTGACTGGTATTTAGTCAACCCAACCCCAGATCAATCGCAAGAAAACTTTTTGGCGATTAAGTTAACGCTTGGCTCCGATTACACTTTCAAGATTGATATTCAAAAACGTGACTACTCAGTGGATCACTGGGAAGGGCTGTATACTGCCAGTGAAGATACCATCATCCTTGGTTTAGAATCCTCTGAGCCTCAGGTTTATCAATACTCTTCCAATCACAACCTTCTAAACCTAAATGGCGTGACGTTCACTAAAGCCTTGTCGAATTCTTTAGCTGGCATGTGGTCAAGTGCGCACTTTGAAGGTGATGATGCTTTGTCGAGTGATGTGGATAAACTAGACCTCATCCTTCAGCCAGATTTCGTGTTTATGTTCCGCGTTAGAAATGACGACGGAGATGAGGCTGTACACCGGGGTGTTTACTATACAGAAGGTGAGCACCTTGTTTTATTGTACGAAAACGGTGAACATGAAACTCGATATACATTAAATAAAGATACTCTGACGCTAGAGATGGAAGAAGGGGCATTGTACGCAGTTCTTGATCGGGTTAGGTAATGCACTAACTATGTTATAAAACTGCGGTATTGGTTACCTAACCAGTCAAACTGTTTGATTTCGACGTCAACAATAGATAAAAAACGAGGTATTTCTTAACAGAGCCTCGTTTTTTTTCGTTGGGAGTTGTAAGCTAACACACAATGAACATCTTGCTTCGCATTATAAAGCAAATGAAATTGAAATTAGTCAGAAGGAATTAGACATGGCTCAGGCTCCTCAAGCCAAATACCGCAAAGACTATCAGTCACCCTCTCATACCATCACTGATATCGATCTTACATTCGACCTTTACGACAACGAAACAACGGTTACAGCTGTTTCTCAAGTCAAACAGCTTAAAGATGACACAACGCTTCGTTTAGATGGAGAAGATTTAAAACTGCAAAGTATTCACGTAAATGGTGAAGCTTGGACTTCGTTTGAAGAAATAGATGGCGGTCTCGCATTACATCAGCTTCCAGCACAAGCAGAATTAAAAATCGTAACTTTGATTGACCCTGAAGCGAATACAGTACTTGAAGGGCTATACAAATCTGGTGGCGCGTTCTGCACTCAGTGTGAGGCAGAAGGTTTCCGTCGCATCACTTATTACATGGACCGCCCAGATGTGTTGGCGAAATACACCACAAAAGTGATTGCCGATAAAGCAGAATACCCATTCTTGCTCAGTAACGGTAACCGTGTAGCGCAAGGTGATCTCGAAGGCGGCCGCCACTGGGTGCAGTGGCAAGACCCACATCCGAAACCAGCGTATCTGTTTGCGTTAGTTGCTGGTGATTTTGATGTACTGCGTGATAAGTATGTGACGCAATCTGGTCGCAACGTAGAGTTAGAAATCTTTGTTGATAAAGGCAACTTAGACCGAGCACCACATGCAATGACTTCTTTGATTAACTCAATGAAGTGGGATGAACAGCGATTTGGCCTAGAGTACGATCTCGATATCTATATGATTGTGGCGGTCGACTTCTTCAATATGGGCGCGATGGAGAACAAAGGCCTTAATGTCTTTAACTCTAAGTTCGTATTAGCGAATGAGAAAACGGCGACGGACACAGATTACCTTGGCATTGAAGCCGTCATTGGCCATGAGTACTTCCATAACTGGACAGGCAACCGAGTGACTTGTCGCGACTGGTTCCAGCTAAGTTTAAAAGAGGGTTTGACCGTATTCCGCGACCAAGAGTTTTCATCGGATCTTGGCTCTCGAGCGGTAAACCGTATTAACAATGTGCGCATCATTCGCGGTCCTCAGTTTGCTGAAGATGCGAGTCCGATGTCTCACCCGATTCGCCCTGAACAAGTTATCGAAATGAATAATTTCTACACATTAACAGTGTATGAGAAAGGCAGTGAAGTGATTCGCATGATGCACACTTTGCTGGGCGAAGCGGGTTTCCAAAAGGGTATGAAGCTTTACTTCGAACGTCATGATGGCACAGCAGCTACGTGTGAAGATTTTGTCGCGGCGATGGAAGACGCATCTGGTGTTGACTTAAAGCAGTTCCGTTTGTGGTATAGCCAATCCGGTACGCCGACGCTTAAAGTAAGTAGTGAATACAACCAGGCTGAGCAGACTTATTCGCTAACGGTTGAACAATCTACTGAACCAACGCAAGATCAGTCAGACAAACAAGCACTGCACATTCCTTTTGATGTAGAATTATATGCTCAAAACGGAGATGTGATCGAGTTACATTGTAACGGTGAGCAAGTTAACAATGTGCTTAATGTTACTGAGCTTAAACAGACATTTGTATTTGAGTCTGTTGCTGAGCGCCCAGTGCCATCGTTGCTGCGTGAGTTCTCTGCACCGGTTAAGTTGGAGTACAACTACTCTGACCAAGAGCTGATTTTCTTAATGGTTAATGCGCGCAATGAGTTCGCTCGTTGGGATGCAGGCCAAATGTTGTTGGCAAAATATATTCGTGCAAACGTTGAAAAAGTACAAGCGGGTGGTGAAGTTGAATTGCCAGCAGCTGTGGTCGATGCATTCCGTGGCGTACTGCTTTCAGATAAACTTGAACC
>NZ_JATABG010000209.1:0-6107 GCF_036533755.1 Vibrio sp. M260118
CTGGCCTTCGTCCTCTAACACTTCACTTTTACCTAGTAGCTCGAAAAGCTCATCAGCCATATCAAGCATTTTGTCATATGCGTCAGCTTCCGCTTTAGAGGTAAAAGTCATTTTCTCTTCTCCGTTGCGTTCTACCACGTACTTGACGATTACAGCCATGGTTGGTCCTCTAACTCAAATTATCAAAAGTATTTACTGGCTGTTTATACAGTTTTTTGCAATCAAAGTCTAGGTTGCACAAGTAATCATGAGGGGTTGGTCGATAAAGTGAGCGAGTCAATGGAACTTAGCTAGCAGGCAATGGCTTACAGAATTGATAAAGCTGGTTGATTGCCATTTTAGCCACTTCATCCAACATCTCTTGCGGAGGAACGTCGACAGAGTGGATCTGTAATCCATCAAGTACGGTTACAGCGTAGTGCGTCATCAGTTGGGTGTTTGCTTCATCGAGGAGTTGACCCTCTTTTGCCGCTTGATCAAACCGTTCTTGTATCAGTTTAATGAACTCCGCACGTACTTTAAGTGCCGATGTTTTTATTATGTGTGAATCATCGCTGCAAGCTAACGAACTTTGGATCATCAAGCACCCTTTGTGTTTCTCGTTATTGCACTTGGCAACGACAATTCCAGAGAAAACGGCGGCAATCACATCACGAATTTCTGATTGGGCGAGCGCTTCGAAGAAAGGAGCCCCTTCTCGCTGTTTGTACATCTCTACAGCTTGTAAATAGAGCTGCTCTTTGTTGCCGAATGTTGCGTACATACTTGGCTTGTTGATCCCCATGGCGCTAGTGAGATCTTTGAGCGAAGCGCCGTCATAGCCTTGCGTCCAGAAGACATCTAAGGCTTTTTCAAGTGCGATTTCTTTATCAAAGCTTTTTGGGCGACCACAGGTTAAACGGACCATAACAGTATTCATTAATTTCTCAAATATGACACTCAAATGGTAAATCGCAGCACGTTCGTTGTCCATAAGACAAATGTATTCATTTGGTAAATTTAACTTGATCAATGTCAAAAGTTGAGATTATTATACCGATCGGTACAAAATTAATAAAAGGATAGCGAGATGGTAGGCAAACATTTTAAAGCCCCCCTTCTACTAATCTCAATTGCAGCACCTTTGGTGTTGTCGGGATGTCAGGATTCATATGCTGAAGTGGCCCAGTCTGCACCACCTCCTCCAGGTGTCGAAGTCGCAGAAGTGTTAGTAGAAACAATTACTGAACTTGATGAGTACACGGGTCGTTTAGAGTCGCCTCAGACGGTTTCGGTTATTCCTCGAGTGTCGGGCTATGTTGAGCAAGTGCATTTTGAAGAGGGAACTATGGTCCAAGAGGGTGATGTTCTTTTTTCAATCGACGACCGTGCATTTGTAGCGGAAGTTGAACGACTTGAAGCGGAGCTTAGCAGTGCTAAAGCGAGTTACAGCCAGTCGATCAAAGATCATCAACGTGCGCTGAAACTTAATAAGAACAATGCGATTTCTCAGGAAACGGTAGATGCTCGCTTTACAGCCAAGCAACGTGGTGCGGCCAGTGTTGCTGCAATTAAAGCCTCGCTATCCCAAGCCAAGCTCGATCTAGCGTTTACAAAAGTGACTGCCCCGATCTCTGGCAAGGTGTCAAGAGCGCATATCACTAAGGGTAACTATGTTTCAGCGGGTAATACTCAGTTAACAACACTGGTGTCTACCGCTCACATGTATGCTTACTTCGATGTTGATGAAGTGACTTTCCTTAAATATCAGAAGTTGAACAAGCTAAAAGCGGGCAAAGAAAACACTAAGCAATTGGTTCAGTTAGGCTTGGCAAACGATGCGGGTTACCCAATGGTCGGTCACATTGATTTTGTCGACAATGCGATTAACCAAGCAACTGGTACGATTCGCGTGCGAGCTGTGTTTAACAACGAAGACCAGTCCTTGTGGCCAGGCATGTTTGCCAAACTGCGCATTACTGGCTCAAGCAGCTATGAAGGTGTTCTGATCGATAATCGTGCGGTAGGAACCGACCTCAACAAGAAGTATGTGTTGGTACTTGATGAAAATAACACGGTTCAATATCGCCCTGTGTCTCTGGGTGAAAAACTTAATGGACTGCGTATTATCGCGGATGGATTGTTACCAGGTGATAAGGTAGTAGTTAACGGTCTACAGCGTGTTCGTCCGAATATGCCAGTGACTCCAAGCGAAGTGCCAATGGCAAATGAACTGACGCTATCCATGCTGCGCGACCAACAAAGCTTGCTTGATCAGCAACGCAAATCGTTAGCCACAGTGGCACTAAACGAGAAGGGATAACGGGATGTTTTCTCAGTATTTTATTCGTAGGCCGATTTTCGCTTCGGTCTTATCGATACTCATTTTTATTGCGGGTGCGTTATCAGTGTGGCAGTTGCCAATCACTGAATATCCAGAAGTTGTGCCTCCGACTGTGGTGGTAACTGCCACTTATCCTGGTGCAAATCCTAAGGTGATCGCCGATACGGTTGCATCTCCTCTAGAAGAGGAGATCAACGGTGTTGAGGGCATGCTCTACATGTCTTCACAAGCGACGTCTGATGGACGAATGACCTTAACGGTTACGTTTGAAATTGGCACTGATGCCGACAAAGCACAATCACTGGTGCAAAGTCGTGTTGATCGCGCTCTGCCAAGATTGCCAGAAGAAGTTCAGCGTCTTGGTGTAGTGACAGAGAAATCATCGCCTGATTTAACCATGGTGGTTCACCTCTATTCGCCTGATGAACGCTACGATCTTCTCTACTTAGCCAACTACGCGGCTCTTAATGTACGTGATGAAATTACGCGTATCGAAGGCGTGGGGTCAGTACGCGTGTTTGGTGGTGGTGAATACAGTATGCGTATTTGGCTTGACCCGAATAAAGTGGCGGCACTGGGCTTAAACCCTACTGAAATCATTGCTGCGGTTCGAGAGCAAAACCAGCAAGCAGCAGCGGGTAGCTTAGGTGCGCAGCCAAGTGGTGACTCTGATTTCCAATTACTGATTAATGTTAAAGGCCGACTTACTGATGTTGAGGAATTCGAAAACATCATCATCAAAGTGGGAGACAACGGTCAGGTTAATCGCTTAAAAGATGTTGCTCGTATCGAGCTTGGAGCAGAAACCTACTCGTTACGGTCGCTATTGGATAACCAAGACGCGGTCGCTATTGGTGTGTTCCAAGCATCTGGTTCGAATGCGATTCAGATTTCTGAAGATGTGCGCAGCAAAATGACTGAGCTTGAACAGAGCTTCCCACAAGGTGTGGCTTACAACATCGTTTATGACCCAACGGTATTTGTGCGTGGTTCGATTGAAGCGGTTGTGCAAACCTTGCTTGAAGCGGTATTGCTGGTGGTGTTAGTTGTCGTCTTGTTCTTACAAACATGGCGCGCATCTATTATTCCGCTTGTTGCGGTTCCGGTCTCCTTGGTGGGTACTTTCGCTTTCATGCACTTGATGGGTTTCTCTCTCAATGCGTTGTCTCTGTTTGGCTTAGTTCTGGCGATAGGTATTGTCGTGGATGATGCTATCGTGGTTGTCGAAAACGTAGAGCGAAACATTGCAGAAGGGCTTGCGCCAATTCCTGCCACCGAAAAAGCGATGCGAGAGGTAACTGGGCCTATCGTTGCAACGACGTTAGTGTTGGCTGCGGTGTTTATTCCAACCGCGTTTATGTCTGGACTTACAGGGCAGTTCTATAAACAGTTTGCACTGACGATTACCATCTCAACTTTTATATCAGCAATTAACTCGTTGACCTTAAGTCCTGCGTTATCAGCCCTGTTATTGAAAGGTCATAATGAGCCAAAAGACTGGTTAACAAGAGTGATGGACTCTCTGTTTGGACGCCTGATTTTTACGCCGTTTAATAAGTTGTTTAATAAGGGCGCTAATGCTTACGGCTACGTGGTTAAGAAAACCATTCGTTTAGGTGTTGTGATCGGGGTTATCTATGTTGGTTTACTTGGTCTAACTGCATACCAGTTTGAACAAACTCCGACAGGTTATGTGCCGGGTCAAGATAAGCAGTACTTAGTCGCGTTTGCTCAACTACCAGATGCGGCGTCACTTGAGCGTACCGACGCAGTCATTCGTGAGATGTCGGAGATTGCACTTGCTCAGCCAGGCGTTGAGCACTCGGTGGCATTTCCTGGTTTGAGCATCAATGGATTTACCAACAGCCCGAACAGCGGCATTGTGTTTACACCGCTCGCTAATTTTGAAGATCGTCAAGACCCAAGCTTGAGTGCAGGCGCGATTGCGATGCAGTTGAACCAGAAGTTTGCCTCAATACCTGATGCGTTTATCGCTATCTTCCCACCGCCACCGGTGCAAGGTTTAGGTACGATTGGCGGGTTTAGATTGCAAATCCAAGACAGGGGTAATCACGGCTACGAAGCTCTGTATCAGATTACTCAACAGGTGATTATGAAGGCGTGGGCTGACCCAGCGTTGACAGGTGTTTTCTCTAGCTATCAGGTAAATGTACCTCAGCTAGAACTGGATGTAGATCGTACTAAAGCACTGAAACAAAACGTCTCGTTAGATGATGTGTTTGCAACGCTACAATCTTACATGGGCTCAACTTACGTTAACGATATCAACCGATTTGGTCGTACATATCAAGTGAACGTTCAAGCGGATGAAGCGTTTCGTCAGAACCCTGAGCAGATCCGCCAACTTAAGGTGAGAAATGCGGATGGAGAAATGATTCCACTTGGCTCATTCGTCAATGTTGATAATGTCGCAGGGCCTGATCGAGTCATGCACTATAACGCGTATAAGACGGCTGAAATCAACGGTAGCCCAATGCCGGGTGTGAGTTCAGGTGAAGCACAAGCTGCGATCGAAAAGATTCTCGCTGAAACTCTTCCAATCGGTATGACTTACGAATGGACAGAACTGACGTATCAGCAAAAGCTAGCAGGTAATACCGCAACCTTGATCTACCCATTGGTGATTCTATTGGTGTTCCTAGTACTAGCGGCACAATACGAAAGCGTTCGACTACCGATGGCGATCATCTTGATTATTCCAATGACGCTATTGTCAGCGATCAGTGGTGTGATCTTGTGGGGAAGTGACAACAACATCTTTACCCAAATCGGTTTGATCGTATTGGTTGGCCTAGCGACTAAGAACGCAATTTTGATTGTTGAGTTCGCTAAGGAGTTGCAGGACAGAGGACGTACCGTCATGGAAGCTATCTTAGAGGCATCTCGCCTACGTTTGCGTCCAATTCTGATGACGTCTATCGCCTTTATCATGGGTGTTGTGCCTATGGTGTTCTCAACTGGAGCGGGCGCCGAGATGAGGCAAGCGATGGGAATCGCGGTATTCTCCGGCATGATTGGCGTAACGGTATTTGGACTGTTGTTAACGCCGCTGTTCTATTACGTGCTGGCAAAGCGTGCTGAGAAGAAACAAGCCGCGGAACAGAACATTAAACTGCAGCCAGCAAATGAATCCACTGTCTGATCCCTCTTTTTAGGATTAGTGGGCAACTCCGATTATTGGTGTTGCCCTTTTTTTATGTTTGGGAGCTGCCATTGATGGCAAAACTCGATAAAAGATTTGAGCAGTGGGCTCTGATACTTCTCTTTATGTACCAGCAACCAAAAGCGCCTTTTCATATCTAATGACAGCTTAAGTTCGATCACTCTTCCATCGGCTA
This sequence comes from Vibrio sp. M260118, assembly GCF_036533755.1. Classification (NCBI taxonomy): domain Bacteria; kingdom Pseudomonadati; phylum Pseudomonadota; class Gammaproteobacteria; order Vibrionales; family Vibrionaceae; genus Vibrio; species Vibrio sp. M260118. Next base: position 5,683 of record NZ_JATABG010000209.1, read on the forward strand.
AGGCGGGCTGCGCTGCCAGTTTTGATAAGCAACATAAGCCAAGCCCCGCCGAAACACTATTGATTAAAGCTTCGGTGGTGTTGAGCTGGAATGACTCATGCCATTGCTCAATCCGCGGAGCAATCACACGCAGGAAAAACTCCCTGGAACCTGAGCCTGGTTCACGCAATATCCATTCACTCTCTTCCAAGTCTCCGACACTAAATTGAGTTAGCTCAGCAAGCGGTGAATCTGGAGAGCAGATAACGCACATTTCATCTTGACTAAACTGAGTGGAAATTAACTCGGGGTGCAGAGTTTTCCCTTCAATTAGCGCAAGATCGAGCTCATAGTCGACGAGTTTTTCACATATCAAAGCAGAGTTTGAAATGAACAAGCTTTGAGATTGGTGCTGAGTATGACGTCGAAAATCGCTTAGCAAGTAA
>NZ_JATABG010000210.1:0-6100 GCF_036533755.1 Vibrio sp. M260118
TCTTTCTAGGGACTAGGAACTTGCCACTCGAGGTTATTCCCCCCATTGAGCTTCAAACCAGCTCTCTAAGATAACCACTGCAGATTGGCAGTCGACATTACCTTTGCTTAACGCTTTGTAGCCGCCCATTTCAAATAGGTCTGCACGAGCTTCCATGGTTGAGAGCCTTTCATCATGAAGTTCTACAGGCAAGCCAAATCGCCCATGCAGGCGGTTAGCAAATTTCTTTGCTCTTGGTGTAATGGTCTCTAAATCCTTGCCATAAAGGTCTGTAGGTAGCCCGACAACAAGTAAGTTAGGTTGCCACTCTTTGATCTGCTTTTCGATATCATCCCAGTTCGGGATGCCGTCGTTGGCTTTAAATGCTTTGAGTGGTGAAGCTGTACCTGTGACTTCTTGGCCAATTGCACTGCCAATGCTTTTGGTACCGAAATCAAAGGCCATAATGGTTTTAGACATAAATAGTTTTCTTAATCTGTTTACGCGTGGCCAATTTCGCTAGAGAGCTGAGCCACATCAATGCCAAGCATTTGCACCGCTTTCTGCCAGCGCTCGTTGATTGGCGTATCGAACATCACATCAGGGTCTGCTTCAACAGTTAACCAAGAGTTTTCTGACAGCTCGATTTCTAATTGTCCTGGCTCCCAACCCGAGTAACCTAACGCAACGATGTAGTGGTTGGGCTCTGCCTCTGTGCCTAATACGCCAAGGATATCTTTAGATGTTGTGACCGAGATGTTGTCGGTCATCTTAATGCTAGACTCGTACTCATCTTTAGGTTGATGAAGAATAAATCCACGGTCTTCAGACACCGGACCGCCATTAAGAACTGGCTTTTCTAAACTCTCAGAAATTAGCTTTGGGTGCGATGGCTCGACATCGACTCTCTCCAACATCTTGCCAATGGTGATATCGATAGGCGCGTTAATCATCAAACCCATCGCGCCTTCTTCATTGTGCTCACACACATAGATAACGCTGCGTTTGAAGTAGGGATCTTTCATCCCCGGCATTGCTACTAAAAAATGGTTGGTCAAATTCATACAGACTCCCATTCATCAAGGAGGGGCAACTCATTGCGTTGCCCAAATAGAGTTAGGCTTTCAGTCGGCGCTCAATTGCGTCCATTAACTTGCCTGTGATTGACACATCAAATGCAGCCTCGATTTCACGAATACAAGTCGGGCTAGTCACATTGATTTCTGTCAGCTTGTCGCCAATTACGTCTAGACCGACGAAAATCAGTCCTTTTTCTTTAAGTGTAGGCGCTACAGCCTCAGCGATCTTTTTATCTGTCTCACTTAGTGGTCTTGCTTCGCCCGTTCCGCCTGCTGCAAGGTTGCCGCGCGTCTCGCCTTTAGCTGGAATTCGAGCTAGGCAGTAAGGCATAGGCTCACCATCAACAACCAAGATACGTTTGTCGCCATTGCTGATATCAGGGACGAAAGTTTGTGCCATTGCATAGTTTTGGCCATGGTTGGTCAAAGTTTCAATGATCACTGAAACGTTAGGATCACCCTCTTTGACACGGAAGATTGATGCGCCACCCATACCATCAAGAGGCTTAAGGATCACATCGCCGTGTTCTTCGCGGAAGGCCTTAATCTTCTCAGCTTTACGCGTCACGATGGTGGTCGGAGTCAGTTCTGGGAACCAAGCGGTAAACAGCTTCTCGTTACAGTCACGCAGGCTTTGCGGCTTGTTAACAATCAGAGTGCCTTGATCTTCGGCGCGCTCTAGGATGTAGGTTGCGTAGATATACTCGGTATCAAACGGAGGATCTTTACGCATCAATACAGCATCTAGTTCAGAAAGCTCAATGGTTTGCTCCGATTTAAACTCGTACCAACCATTTGGATCTTCTTTGAGCTCAACAACCTTGGTATCGGCAATTGCGACACCTTGATCAAGGTGCAAGTCGTTCATTTCCATGTAGTGGATTTCGTAGCCGCGGCGCTGCGCTTCAAGCATCATGGCAAAGCTAGAGTCTTTTTTGATGTTAATGGACGAGATTGGGTCCATTACGATACCTAATTTGATCATGTGTTTTCTCCGTTTAACCAAGATCGCCAAAACGAACTTGCAAGGCTGTAATTGCAGTAAGAGCTGCTGTCTCCGTGCGCAGTACGCGTGGGCCTAGCAGTGTCTCTTCAAATTTATATTCTTCTGTCATGCCAATCTCTTCAGCAGAGAGTCCGCCCTCAGGACCAATCAATAAGCGTACTTTTTCCACTGGTGTTGGTAGGGTGTTAATTGAGTACTTGGCACGTGGATGAAGGTTGAGCTTCAAGCCGTTGTACTCTTCTGCACACCAATCTTCGAGCTGCATGATTGGGCGAATCTCGGGAACCGTATTACGGCCACACTGCTCGCAGGCACTGATGGCGATCTTCTGCCATTGGGCGAGCTTTTTCTCGAAACGTTTCTGATCGAGTTTAACCCCACAGCGATCAGAAATCAGAGGGGTGATAGTATTCACTCCCAACTCAACAGATTTTTGGATGGTGAACTCCATCTTGTCACCACGTGAAATCACTTGACCAAGATGCAGATCAAGCGGTGATTCTGAGCTATGTTCGACACGCTGTTTTAGCTCAACTTCGACGCTCTTTTTCGAAACCGAAGTGATCTCTGCTGGAAATTCTGCCCCGCTGCCATCAAACAGCAATACTTCTTGGCCCTCTTTCATACGTAGTACGCGGCCAATGTGCCCTGCTGCATCGTCGCTAAGAAGCACAGTGCCTAATTGTGAGATGGTTTCTGGGTGATAAATTCGTGGGATTCGCATTCTGTTTCGATTTCCAGCAAGAGATTTGAATTACTTTCTAACATGGATGCTTAAGCACTAAAAAACAAGGGTAATTGAGTGTTTGCACAGATTTACTCGCAACTCGTCTAGCCGGAACTCGATTGACACTGCGCAAAGACAAATGAGTTGCGATTACCCTGAATGTTGAAGATGCGTTTTTCGCGTTCACACTCCCATTGGTCAACGGGGAACCGTTTGTTCCATGCGTTCATCAGTTGAGTTTGCTGCTTCGAGAGGCGAAATCCATACTCTTGGCTCATGTAAAGATAGGTTCGCGCAATAGAGCCTTTAGCGCGATCTGGTGGCATGACTTTGCGCTGTTTAAAGTTAACCTGCATTTCACAGCGACCATAGCTGACGCCATCAACGCCATTCCACTGGCTAAAGTTGTAGTTGGAGCGATCGCCGTTGACTTCGCCAATTGCGGGTGTGAGGTTGTGCAAGTCCGCTTCCATCATGCGGAAGGCTTTATCATTCTTGGTGCAATTTTTACGTCCGCCCTCCTGCCAGCATTGACGCTGATGGCCGAATTGCCAAGCAGGGACAACATGTTCCCACTCGATACGTGATGCACGTTTTTGTTGTTTGCGTACCTGATATCCGCATGAGGCTAAATCTGGGGTGCCTTTTCTTCCTTGCCATGAAATATCGCAGCCACAATAGAAACTGACCGGATGGTCTGCGTATATTTTTACCGCTTCTTTCTTGGCTTTAGAAAAGGAAGAGGGAGGAGCTGCTTGAACGGAAAACGCGCACAGCAATGTGGCGATAATAGCCGAGACAAATTTACTCATGATAACGTGTTAGAAAAGGACTAAAGAATGCAGTCTAACACGCAAAACTAGAATGATTTACTAATAGTTATGATAGCTGTTTACCAGTAAAGGTCAGTGGGCGTTGACACTGTTGGCAGCGATAACTCGCTTGATTACGAACCACTTTATTGTGGCGGCGAATCGATAGGGGATAGAGGGTACAGCCGCAATCGTATTCAAATGTCTTTCCCTGCACTGAAGCGATTTCGAAGCTGTGGGTGGTTCGAGCCGGGACATTGAAAACCGATTCCATCACGCCTTGCCACTCTTTTCCATGCGGGCGGACGCGACCATAGACTTGATAGGTAATCAGGTGGGCAATTTCATGAGGAATCACCTCAGTTAGAAATGCCTGCTGGTTTTCTGTAAACAGAATAGGGTTGAGGCGAATTTCGTTCAGTTGTAGGTAGGCTTTACCTGCTGCTTTACCGCGCAGCTTAAAGCTAAGCTGAGGAACAGGAAATGAGCGTTGGAAAGCCTGGGAAGCCGCTTGAATGCACTCAGCCATCACTCTCTTTGCACGATACTCTAGCTCTAAGTTCAACCTCGACCCCAATAAAAACGCCCCTATAGTGAGGGGCGAATCATATACTGGTTTAGCGTTTTGTGCGACTTATGGGTGGTGCTTTTTCTTAATGACTTCATGGTAGGCGTGCCAAGTACCGTAACCAAGAATAGGCATAGTAAATAGCATTCCGATGCCGTAGGTAGCAAAGCCAACCAAGATACCGCCACAAATCAGCGCTGCCCAAACTATCATCGCTGGGATGTTTGATTTAACTGCGTTGAAGCTTGAGAAGACGGCAGTCATCATATCTACTCGACGCTCCATCATCAGTGGAATCGAGACCGCTGAAATACTGAAAACGACACATGCTAGAACGAAGCCGACCAATGACCCAATCACAAGAAATGGCATAAATTCAGTCAAAGGTGCGCCCTGAACTGATGGGTAGAGAGCGTGAAGCAGCGCTGCGATTCTCATCCAGAAGATCATACACACCGCGAGTAAGACCGCGAAAGCCCATTGAGATGTAGAGTTGCGGCCGATCGCTTTCATCGAGTGAAGCAAGCTAGGGCTGTGACCTTTTTCTCGTTCCCAACTGGCGTCATAAAGCCCGAGTGCGAGGAATGGCCCAATTAGCATGTAGACAACTAAACTTGGCATTACGACCAAGTGTGTGCCTTGCCATTGGACAAGTAACACTATGCCAATCGCAGCAGCCATAAAGCACAGGCCGTAGAAAGCACTGATTAGAGGCATGCGAACGAAGTCGTGAAGACCAAGTGCAAGCCAGTGGAATGGAGCAGAAATACTGACCTGATTACACGGGATAGTGCGGGCGTATTCTGAGTCTTTGACCTCTTTGCGTTTTTCGTCGAAGTCGTGTGGATTCACCGTACGAGGCATACATCCTCCTTGATCGATTCTCTAACTACACTGCATTTTGCAGTGAATGAAACTCGATGCCCGGCTTGGCGACGTCTTGGTTAAGCGGCGCATCAGTTATTGATGTCTACGAGACTTCTCCATTGGCGGATCTTCGTTAACATATTTTTAACTATTGACCGTTAATCGCTAAATTTCAAATTTCTCCGGTACGCAATTGGCAGCAGTATCTCAATGCTTTGCTTTGAGATACATGTCTACAGCAAGGTGCCTTTGAATATTTTTGCTACCAAATCAGGGTTATACGGAAAGTACCAATGCACGTAAGAGGCGATGGTCGAATTTTTTATCCAAATCGGATCTGTCGGTCGGCCATATTGCGAAACTGGTTGGGTTAACACTTGCTCTTCACTTTGCGTTTTGGAGTAGTGGAAGGTGTGTCCGCGCAGTGTTTGCCCGTCAAAGTCGGCCTCTAAAATGCCTAGTGCAGCCAGTTTAGTTTGCATCTGAGAAGTTGCATTGAGTGCGCCCACCATGTTGCTAGTCTGCTCCTCGCTACTCATTAAGCTGCGATTGAGGTAGAGCATACCTCCACACTCAGCAAGGCAAGGTTTTCCTGATTCTATATGGTCGAGGATTTGCTGTTTTAAAGTGATGTTGAGTTCTAACTGCCGTGTATATAGCTCAGGGTATCCGCCGGGAAGATATAACGCATCACACTCAGGAAGCTCCTCCTGCGCAATTGGGGAAAAGAAATGTAACTGAGCGCCGAGTGAATCTAGCATTTCTAAGTTGGCTTGATAGATAAAAGCGAAGCTAGCATCGCGCGCGATGGCAATCTTATGTCCTTGTAGAGATTCAGTTACCTCTGGTAAAGCTAGGCTAGGTGGTTCGAATGCTTGCGGCGCGGGAAGAGGTATGTTGCCAAACTGATTGAGCAAGCTGGCGGCATGATCTAGCCGTTGCTCAATATCGTCTAGTTCTTGCGCTTGGACTAAGCCTAAATGACGTTCAGGTAGTGAAAGGTCCATATCTTTAGGTAGCCAACCACAGAAAGCCGTTTCGGGGTTAAGGCTTTGTTGTAGC
>NZ_JATABG010000211.1:0-6097 GCF_036533755.1 Vibrio sp. M260118
GTACTGTTAACTTCCTATTGCTTCCTTCAGACCCTGCCGTTGGCCAGCAACGCCCTTGCAATTCGGATTATCTTCCCCTCAGTCGGGGTGATTCAGGTTTCTTTCAACCTGACGGGTTTGCCAGCTTCGCTGGGCAAACGAAAAAGCCCGGACATATATCCGGGCAGGCTTAATGCGAATCGTTATTCAGTCCATGAATTATCCGGCAGTGGATGGTTTGATTCGATATAAAATGGCAAACAATACAGGTACCACAATCAGTGTGAGTACGGTAGCAAAGCCGAGACCAGCCATGATGGTAATTGCCATAGAGCCAAAAAATGCATCAAATACCAGAGGTATCATGCCTAAAATTGTAGTTAGCGCCGCCATACTTACGGGACGAACGCGCGAAATTGCACTATCGTATACCGCTTGGTAAGGGTCTTTACCTGACGACAGTTCGATGTTGATCTGATCGAGTAGAACAATACCATTTTTCAAAATCATCCCACTTAAACTCAATAGACCAAGGAAAGCGGTAAAACTAAATGGCATGTCTGTCGCCAATAAGCCAATAGAAACACCAATAATCGACAATGGTACGGTAAACCAAATTACCAGAGGCTTTCTAAATGAATTAAACAAAAGCATAGTGATGATGAACATGATCAAATAGCCCATTGGCAGCGAGCCGAACAGTGCGTTTTGTGCATCTTTCGAAGACTCATATTCACCGCCCCAACTGATTTCATAACCATTTGGCAGTGCAAGCGCTTCTATCTGGGGTTGTACACGGCTAAACAAACTCGCCGGTGTTTCATGTCCCAACACATCATGATCAGCTAGCACAGTTAGCGTGCGCTTTCTGTCTTTACGTTGGATAAGCGGTTCTTGCCAATCCAGTGATACACCATCAATTACCTGCTCAACGGGAATGTAGCTTTGTAAACTTGGGCTCCAAATTTTCACATTGGCTAATGATTCAAAGTCAACACGCTCTTGCTCAGGGAGGCGCGCTATAACAGGAACCATATGCGTACCGTCACGCAGCAAACCAATCGGCGTTCCGCCAAATGCCATCTGTAGCGTATCGGCGACATCTTCTTTTGAAATACCTAAACGACGAGCCTTAGACTCATTGAACTGAGGAACCAACTCTTTCGTGCGTTCACGCCAATCATGACGAACGTTTCTTGCACCCGGATCTTGAAGCAATACGTCCTCCACCTGCAGTGCAATATCACGCAGTACTTGTGGGTATGGACCAGTAATTCTGGCTTCAATCTTCGACGCAGGAGACGGGCCGAACTCCATTAACTTAAACTGGAACGTTGGCTTGTTGAACGTTACTGAAAGGTTCTTATCTAGCTCCTCAAGCAACTCAAACATTGTCTCGCGGTCATGGGTTCTGACTTGAATTTGCGTGTAAGCTTCGTAGCTCTTTTCTGGTTGATAGGTCAAGGCGAAACGTTGCAAGCCTTGTCCTGTCGTTGTCGAAACAAAATCGACATTGTCTTGCGCACGAATGTACTGCTCAACCTTGTTAGTCTCTTTTATCGTCTCACGAATGTCCGTTCCTTCTGGCATCCACATATCAACGTAGAACATTGGCGTGTTTGAAGGTGGGAAGAACTGCTGCTTAACCATGCCAAAGCCCACTACCGCAGAGATGAGCAAGGCAACCATGCTAACTACAGTCAGCCAACGGAATCTTAAAGCGAATTTCAGCGCTGAACCAAATACGACAAACAACACACCTTTGTATGGGTCAACCTCTTCACCTTGCGCGTTTTTATCTTCTTCCTTGAGAAGTAAATCGGCTAAGAAAGGCGTTAAAGTTAATGCCGTGATCCAGCTTAGGAACAACGAGTAACACAGTACCCAGAACAGTGAACCCATAAACTCACCCGTTGCGTCTTCGGACAATCCGATCGGTGCAAATGCTGTAATGGCAATGATGGTTGCACCAAGTAGCGGCCACTGGGTCTGTTTTACAATATCGATTGAGGCTTGGACTTTTGATTTACCCCGTTTAAGACCCACCAAGATGCCCTCAACCACTACAATGGCGTTATCCACCAGCATCCCTAAAGCGATGATCAATGCTCCGAGCGAGATACGGTGTAACTCAATTTGATACTGCTTCATCAAGATGAAGGTACCTGATACTGTAAGCAGTAGAATTGTACCGATGATGAGTCCGCTACGAAGGCCCATAGCAAATAGAAGTACGATGATGACGATGCCTACCGCTTGCCCTAAGCTAACGATAAAATCATTGACTGACTTCTCTACTTCCGCAGGTTGATTGTAGAAATAGTTAATCTCAACACCTGCAGGGCGAAGGCTTTCTAGCGCTTCAAGTTTGGCATCCAGTGCCTTGCCTACTTCGACTACATTAACACCTGAGCCAAACGAGATCGCCAGGTTAATAGCTGGCTTACCATTAAAGGTGATGACGTTTGATGGTTTCTCCTGAATACCGCGGCTGATATTAGCAACGTCTTTTAGACGAATTAGATTCCCGGTATCACGGCCATGAATGATTAGCTCTTCCAACTCTTGCTCCGAGCTCATCGTGCCACTCGGTCGAATTGTTAGTGTCTGGCCATTGACCATCACCTCACCTGAGGATTTAACGCTATTTTGCTGACTCAATAGGCCGACAACTGTGTTCATATCCAGGTTGAGTGCCGCAAGACGCTCCAGTGAAACCTCGACAAACAACTGCTCTTGTTGATCGCCTGCTATGGCTACTTTGCCTACGCCTGGAACCAACTCTAAGTCACGGCGTAGATAATCGGCATAACGTTTAAGTTCAACGTAGTCGTAACCGTCCCCCGTTAGCATCAGCATGACACCGTACACATCACCAAAATCATCAATAATTTGCACCGAATTTACGCCACTTGGTAGATTCGGCCTAAGGTCATTGATTTTACGCCTCATTTCATCCCATATTTGCGGAAGTTCGTCTGGCCCGTACTCCATCTCCATACTAACCATGATCTGCGACATACCGTTAGATGACGTTGAGGTAACTTTATCTATGTATGGCAGCTTACGAATCTCCTTCTCGAGCGGGTAAGTTAATTCCTCCTCGACCTCTTGAGATGTTGCCCCAGGATATGTCGATATAATCATTGCATCTTTTATCGTGAATGCAGGGTCTTCAAGACGCCCCAGATCCATGAAAGATGTGTAGCCGCCTATCGCAAGTATGATTAAAAATAACCAACTAATGACTTTGTTTTTGATTGAGTATTCAGCAATGCTCACAGCTCAACTCCCTTAATCTTCATTCCGTCGCGTAGCTTCCTTAAATTCGAGTTGATGAGAACATCACCTTGTTGAATGCCTGTACCCACTAACGCACCATTATCTGTAATTTGATCCACACTGATTGAATATCGATGAGCTTCGCCTTGCTCTAGTTTCCACACATAGAAGTCTTGGCTCTGTCTACCTGCATCGATTGCAGTCATAGGGACCCGATAGGCCTGAAATGTATTTAAACCCGCTTTTACCAAATCTACAGAGACCTTTGCGCTCGTACCTGGCAAGATTGGAGCTTCTGGTTGTGCCATTTTTAACCATAATTGATAAGTTTGGCTTTGCGGATGAAGCTCGCTAGTGTGTTCGTAGTATGAGATTGGATAACTACCACTGTGACCCGCAAAACTTGCCATCGGTTGATAGCTGTTGGCGTTAACCACAGGATCAAGCATGGCTAAAACAGAATCAGATACATCTATTCTCACGTACACCTGCTCACCTTGATAGATAGAGATTACCGTTTCTCCAGGATTAACGTTCTCGTATTTTTTCTTATCAACCGACGACACAACGCCATCAAACGGCGCACGTAGACGGGTGTAGTTCATGGTTGCTTTCGCCGCCCCAAGGTTCGCTGTTGCCAGTTGATAATTGGCAGTTAGCTCGTCTAGCTCTGCACGCGAAATCATCTTATTCTCACGCAGCTCTTTGCCTCGATTTACCTGTTTTAGTGCTAGCTCATATTTAGCTTGTGCATCGTTGAGTTTTTGTTTGGCTTTCGAATCATCAAGGATAGCAATCGCTTGTCCGCTGGAAACCTTATCGCCTTCTTTGACCAGTATCGAAGCGATTTCTCCATCGAGCCTGAATGAAAGTGGCGTTAGTTCAGCTGGCATAACTTGGCCATTAAAGTTTCTATATTGGCTTTGCGCTGCGGCTGCGACATTGAACGTATCCACAACTAGAGGGTTGGCCGCTCTATGTGTCGCTTCTGGGGTGCAACCAGCTAACAAAGCAATTGAAACGACCGAGAGTGTTAACATTTTAAACTTCATGTTAGATACCACCTTCTTTCGTCCATGCTTTTACTTGCTGACCCGGTGACAACTTAGCAACGCCAGCCTGCACAATTAGGTCACCTTCCGATAGACCACTGACTACATTTCCTAGGCTATCTAGCTCTACATCAACCAGGCTAATGGTTTGGCTATCCGTATCAAATCGGTATAGCTGTCCTTCAGTGTTCGTTTTAGAAATCCAAGCATCTCCAGAAAGATTTAACGTCGCTCCCTGCTTTTCATTTAGGAGCTTCACTCGTCCAGTCATGCCTGGAAGCAAATTCAACTGTTGTGGTTTTTCAAATGTCAGGCTAGCCTGATAACTATTGGTATCTTGATCTGGTTGAGTCGAAATCTCTTTAAATTTCGCATCAATTGGCATTTGCTTGTGGCTGTCCATCACGACTTGGAACTGAGATTCAGAAATATGGTTTAAGCCGTAGGTTTCCGCGTAGCTCACTGGAATGGTCAACACAACATCAAGCACACGATTGTCAATCAAGTTCAACACGGGTTGATTAGCGCCAACGACCTGATGCTCTTTGCTAAATGTGATTGATACAACACCATCGAAAGGCGAAGTAATTTTTGTATAGCTAAGGTCAGTTTGCGCCTGTTCTAGCGCAGCTCTTGCGGCTTTATATTGAGTTTCAGTTTGGTCAAACGTATCAACACTGATCAGCTTTTTTTCGTGTAATTGCGTCGCGCGCTCATACGCTGTTTTAGCCAAGTTAAACTCAGCAAACCTAGCATCGTAAGCAAGTTGATAATCGGTAGGATCTAGTGTTGCCAACACATCACCTTTCTTGACTTCACTACCCATGCGCACATTGATAGTTTCAATTTCTCCAGCCACTTGAAATGACAGGCCCGCTCGGTCAGTCGCATCAATCGTTGCTATAAAGGTATCGTAGTGACTAGGGGAAAGGTCAGGCACCTCCATTAGCTTTACAGGCTGTATAACGGGTTCACTAACCTCTGAGTTTGCTTTGTTGCAACCCGTAATGGCAATTGCTGCAGAGGCAATAACAGCCGCTTTTAGTAACGACCTTATAGATATCATTGATGAGTACATGTTTTCGCATCTATATTTACTACACATGCGTGCAGTATATTTAAATCACACTCAAGATCAATGTTTATTTTCCACATGTACAATATAATTATTAAACGATGTATACTGTTTGATGAAATCGAAGTGAAACTTTGGTAAAAAGAACACGTTCAACCAAATTGACCAAGACTATGACTGAAAGAAAGCAAGGCAGAAGAAGTGCTCAAGATGCAGAAAAAACCAAGTGCGAGATCATGCGTGTCGCCACTGAGCTTTTTTGCGAACTAGGATATGAGCGAGTATCTCTAAGGAATATAAGTGACAAAGCAGGTGTATCTCACAGCTTGATTCGTCACCATTTCGGCAGCAAAGAGCAAATTTGGTACGCCATCAGTGACGGTCTGCACCTGTATATGGAAAAATACATGCAAACCATCATCAAAGAAATGGCTCAAGATGCTCCTTCAAACGTCAAGCTGTATGAGTTCACTGTACGACTGCTTGCGCAAATGTTGGTATTCAAACAACCAATGCAAATAATTGCCGATGCTGTTCGACAAGAAGACGCTCTGTTCGACTACTTCATTGATAACTCAGGCGATATTGAGCGATTGATTTATAATTTAGCAGACGAATACAATGAACAACACTCAGATTCACAAATCAAGATTTGGGAAATTAAGTGGCAAATGATCATGTTTGCTCATAGCGCTGCGAGCTTAGAGCC
>NZ_JATABG010000212.1:0-7151 GCF_036533755.1 Vibrio sp. M260118
GCTCTAATGCCGTTCACTTAAGGTGAGCGGCATTGTTTTTTCTAGGGTATCGGCTTGGTTTTTTCTTCACTACTCTAGGGAAGGATCTTTCCCGTCTTGGCTCTAATATTAAACTCTCGCTTATTGAGTAAAAGTTCTGAAGTTGCCTAGGTATTGCTCCTGGTGACGAATATGGAAGGCCGACTAGCAAGCGCATAATATGGGCTAATGCACCGTTGAAGCTTAGTTGGTATGGCAGGTAATCTCCATTCAACGTGTGACACATTTGAACCATTTGATACCTGACTAAGTTATACGTTAGCAAGATCCCCCAAAGCTCTTGCTTCACTAATTCTGGAAGTCGACTTCTTAGTGTAAGTCGGTTGCCAAGCATATATTGTTTTTGTTCTCGGTATCCGAGCTCAATTTCCCAGCGGTATCCATAAAGACCAACTATGTCTGATTTTGGGTAAAGCATCGGGTCGGTCATTGAGGTAAGAACATCATATGACTTGCCATTCTTGACCCTCGTAATTAGACGGACAACAACTTCACGTTCTAGCGTTGGCCATTTCTTGCGAGCTTGCGGGTTACTCTTCAGTTTAATGAGTTTATCTTGTCGACCAAGGGACTGAACGACTTCATAATTTAATCCCTTTTTCATCGGGATGAGCCAATGTCGATTTACACCTTTAGCGCTCCACTCTTGAAGTAACCCAAGAGAGTAAAAGCCTTTATCGAAAAGGGTTAGACTGTTGTCGGGAGTCGTTTCTATTAGTTGCTCGGCCAGCGTCATTTCATTCACGGTATAACAGTCGAAAGCGCTGCCTGTGATTAGATGACTGCTTAGTTCCATCTGGCACACCATACGTAGCTGAGGGTACTGTGTTTCTTTACCATCACGATTGGTAGGCTTTGCAAAAGCCTCGGCGTTATCATTAGTATCCTCTGTTCGCCACAAAACCCCATCAACACCAAGCAGTGTGAGTCCGTTCCAGTTAGGTAGTCTTGCATGCTCAAACCAATGTCTTTGCGTACACTTAAATAGGGCTTTAGCCGCTGCTTCGCCGAGATTTTTTCTACGCTGTGTTAATGCACTCGGGGCAACAAACGGCTTACCTGAACGGTCGACAATATCGAGCATATTGACGATATCAGCCATAGATTTGTCGTTATAAATAGCCATTCCGACCAACAGCCATGCCATCGATTCCAAAGTCAGTTTTCGCTTTCTAAGAGTGACTGTATCTGTCAGCTCATAGGCATCTTGGATTAGCTCAATTGGTAGGAGGTCTGCGAGAGTTTCGACTTGATTCGGTTTGTAGTTATTTATGATATCGAGGGCTTGAGAAACGTGCATAAAAAATTAGAGCTTAGGCTCTCCTTTTTTGTACCTTGAGTTTGACCAGTACCCTGAACTACAGGCTTATTTGATTGTGGAAAAACTATGAGTGGTGAGATTTGGTGTCAGCAAGTGCTTCCAACGGCGCTACCTATGGAGCTACTCCTCGAGGCTGACCCTTCGGAGGAGAGCATAGCAAGCTATCTTAATGGTGGTTGGGGCTACAGTGCACAGCTTGGAGAGCAGTTAGTGGCTGTTAGTGTGGTTAAGCCGATAAGTGACAGTACAGCAGAGATCTACAATGTCGCTGTTAACCCAAACTATCAGCAAAAGGGCATTGGCTCTGCGCTGTTGCGATATGTCCTTGATGATCTTAACCGCAAGCATATAGCTCGCGTAGAGCTAGAAACTGGTACTTTTGGATATCCGTTGACTTTTTATCACAGGCTTGGCTTCAGAGTCGATGGTGTCATTAAAGATCATTTCTTAGACAATTACCCAGAGCCTATCTTCGAAACAGGTATTCAGCATAAAGATATGTTGAGATTATATATACAACTTGGTTAGTATATAGGGCGTCATTAAGTTGTTGATAAAGGGTAGTCTGTGGCTCAACTATTGAAAAAAGTTATCGTAATAAACCTCATTGCTGCAATTATCGTTTACTTGCTCTCGCAGTATGTCGAGTTTTTTAAAACCACTCGATTGATAGATTTCCTGTTCTTTGTGGTTATCGTTATCTGGGTATTTGCTAAGCTGATGTGGGAAGGTGGAATGCATAGCAAGGTAACTCGATACGACGATGCTAAAACAGACAGTGTGTATAAGATGGTCAAAGGCCATGATTTTGAGCAAGACGAGCGTGACAACTACCGGAAAAATTATCAAGACGGCTTCGTACTCTTTATTGCTGGGCTACCTGCATTGATGGTTTGCCTTTACTTGCAATTTATTGCTTAACTCGCAATATTCATCGTTAGATTCAAGTCGAGTGATAGTTTAGATAGCTTGTCATGTAACACGCGACGAGTTTTATCTAACTCAGCAACTTCAAGCTGATCACCTTTTGAGTGAACATCAAGGTTTACGCGCAGCTCTCGGCCAACTTTGGTCACCGCAGCTACTTTTAATTGCTGAGACACTTGCTTGTCGATGGCAGAAACTTCTTTGCTCACTGCGCTACAAATCGCCTCGTCTGGTTTCATCGTTAGTAGTTCGCGAAGTGCGCCGAGTAGCATGTCTAAAGGGACTTTGATGAAGTAGAACGACATCAGAATCATCATCAATGGGTCGGCATAAACTGCGTATTCACTTAGCGGAGAAAAAGAGACTAACCAGGCCGATACAAAACCCGCAGTAACCGCGACACTTAGTAGAGTGTCCATTTGCCACTGCTTGCTCTCCGCTTCAATAAGACCAGAAGAGTAGCGCTTAGACTTATTGGCGATGTACCACCAAGCATAGCCACATCCCACTACATTAATCACGCCAAATGCAGTTGCGATGCTGGCATCGACTTCACGACCTCCGTTAAACATAGCAACGACAGCCGAGTATAGTGAGAAGATAACGATCGCGAGAATGACACTACCTTTTACTGCGATCACCACAGGTTCTAGGATCGCTTTGCCGAGAGGGAAATGACGCTTTGAAGGAAGGGCGATAAAGCGTGATACAGTCAGCGACAATAAAGTTAACAGCAAACTAACTAATGAATAAACCCCATCAAACACGATCACCAGTGAGCCCACAAGCAAGCCGAGAAATAACCCCATACCCGCAAAGCCCAAAGCGAGCAGTGCTGAAAAGGTTAACACTCGTTTTTCATTCAAACTTGTTGTAGCACACATAATTAAATCTCTTAAAAATCAACACATACAGTGTTCGCAAAATGGATGCATTTCACAAACACTATCTGGGTGTTATGTGTACTTGTTAGAATGGAGTTTGGTAAATATGTAGTTTATTCAATTAGTTAGTGAAGATAATTGCCGTCAGTAATATTGACGCTGACTGATGTCTACTTGATTAAAAATCAAACAGGTATTCATTGAGCTTGTCTGCAAGCCATGACATACCCGGATGTTCGGCCATCCCCGCAGCGGTAAACATACAGTAATCTTCCTGAGTTAGACCGTAGGTATGTTTGATCACTGCGAGTTCTTGTTTTCTGAGTAAGTGGCGGATCAGAGGTTCGGGTAACACGCCCCATGCATCTTCTTCCATGATGGTATTGAGTATGTATTCAAAGCTCGAAAAACCAATGTAGCGCAGAGAGAATGGCTGCAACTCGGGATTGTCTTTCTCATTGAGGTACACCATGACAGCTTGCATGGCATTTCTCAGTTCGTCGTCAGAGACACGGCGCAGGCGAGCTAAAGGGTTAGTGCTGCGACATACTGACATCAGACGGATTTTTCCGAGCGGTTGAAATGTCACAAGCGGATCGTCTGTTCGTTCATAGTCGACGCCAAAAGCAAAATCGACCTGCGAGGTCGCAACAAGGTTGGCTAAGTCACCACTGGATGCGAGAACAATATTGAACGTCGTCGCAGGAAAATGGTTGTTGAGGCGGTGAGCCAGGTCATGCCATAGCTCATCGGGCAGTGAGTCATCGCGTGCTATCCATACCTCAGCGTTGAACTCGCCAGAAACCTGGGCACAGGTCTGTCTAATGCGTGATGCAGTAACCAATAGGTTTTGGCAATCTTTATAAATGGCTTTGCCTGCCTCAGAGAGGGTGACATTGTTGCCACTGCGGATGAATAACTCTACATCAAGATCTTTTTCTAATGCTTTGATTGCCATACTCAATTTAGTGCGATTGCACTCAAGTTGGCGCGCAGCCTCTGAAACAGAACCTGTATCAGCAACAGTACAAAAAGCTTCGATCTGAGATAAGTTCATCTTTTGGTCAAATTTGATTAGCTTGTGTTTGATATTATCTGAATCCTTGGGGTTTGTCTGTTTTCAGCGTTGAAAAGCTATGAATTTCATGCAGTTTTGATACTCTTGGGAGATGCCAAATGAATGTAGTTAGCAGGGAGATCATGATGGCTAAAAGTTGGGACGATGTCGCAGCGAACTGGGATGCTGAAAAAGCAACTCAAGAATATGCGCAGAAGGCGTTTGAATCGCTACAGAAAGTAGTGAATGCTCAGGGAATGCATATTCTGGACTTTGGTTGCGGAACGGGGTTACTTAGTCAACGTTTGTCGCCACTAGCGAAAGATATTGTCGCGTTAGATGGTTCTGAAGCTATGATTGAACAGCTTGACAAAAAAGAACTCGCCAACGTAGAGCCAGTTGTCGATTTGCTTAGTCGTGGACTGGTAGCGATGCACCCAGCGTTTCGCGCTCAGTTTGATTTGGTTGTCGCATCATCAGTATGCAGCTTTCTTCCTAGCTACTCAGACAGCGCGGATATCGTTTTTAGTTTGCTTGATGAAGGCGGTTATTTCATTCATTGGGATTGGCAGTCTAATCAAGATGAGCCGGGTGGTATGACGGTATCCCATGCTCAGCAGGTGTTAACCAGTGTAGGCTTTAGCGAAGTGGTTGTTACGACGCCATTTAGCATTGATACTCCCGAAGGCACACTACCGGTATTAATGGCTGTAGCGAAGAAATAGTTGCTACAGCAATGATAGGATGGATTGAGCCCGACTTTAAGTCGGGCTCTTGTCTTCATTGGTACTGTACGACTTCATCTAATACCCAAGGGTTGGCGATCGCACTTTTATTTTGAACATCTTTGCCGTGAAGAACCTGTTTTACCGCCAGCTCGACCAATTTGCCAGACTTGGTTTTTGGTATTTCACTGAGGCTATACACTTCCGCTGGCACATGCCGTGGCGAACACTGCTGTTTAAGTGTCTGCTTAATGCTGGTTATTAGCTCGCTATTGAGTTCGTGGCCATCGATGAGCTGAACAAACAGGACAATTCTCTCATCACCTTCAAGTTGCCGCCCTACTGCGATGGAATCTTGGATCTCATCCAGTTGATTGACCTTTTGGTAGATTTCAGCTGTTCCTATCCGCACCCCTCCAGGGTTTAACGTGGCGTCGCTTCGACCATAGAAAATCATTCCTTTGTGAGGCGTTATTTCTACATCGTCACCGTGATGCCATGTGTCGTTGAACTTATTCCAATAGGCATTATGGTAGCGCTCTCCATCATCATGCCAAAAACCGACCGGCTGATTGGGAAAACTATTCCTGCACACCAATTCACCACGCTCAGATATAACCTCTTCGCCTGACTCATTAAACACGGCAACATCCATTCCTAGCCCCGAACCTTGGCACTCACCCCGATAGACTGGCGAGATCGGGTTGCCCAGTACGAAGCAACCGCAGATGTCGGTCCCTCCTGATATGGAAGCCAAATGTATATCGACCTTGATATTGGCATAGACGTAGTCAAACTGCTCTGGGTATAACACGGAACCGGTAGAGCAAAGGGTACGTAGTGAACTGAGTGAGTAGAGATTACTGGGGTTGAACTGGGCTTTTTCTAGCGCTTCTAAATACTTGGCAGACGTACCAAATAGCTGGGCTTGAGACTCCTCACATAGCTGCCATAGCGTGTTGGCATTTGGGTACATCGGGCTACCATCATAAATGACCAAGGTTGCCCCACTCGCAAGGGCCGACACATGCCAGTTCCACATCATCCAGCCACAGGTGGTGTAATAAAATACGCGGTCTTTAGGTCGCACGTCACAGTGAAGTTGGTGTTCTTTGAGGTGGTTTAGAATGGTGCCGCCTACCGAATGAATGATGCATTTTGGTTTGCCCGTCGTTCCAGAGGAGTAAAGAACAAACAGTGGCTCATTGAACCCGATTCTTTGATAGCGTATTCCTCTAGGTAGGTAACTGGCGAGGATGGACTCCCAATCTGAGAAAGAATCATTGAGCCCCTGCTGCGTGGTTTGATTTTGTATGTACTCAACCTGGCAAGTATTGACCAAATGGGGCATGGCATCGGCGATTTGGCGGTTCTTCTCTTCCATATTGAAAGTCTTGCCATTGAAATCGTACCCATTGCAGCAAAACAGTACCTTGGGTTGAACCTGACCGAAGCGTTCTATTACGCTCTCGGCACTAAAATCAGGGGAGGTCGATGTCCAGATTGCACCTAAACTGGTAGTCGCTAGCATAGCAATCACGGTTTCAGGCATATGAGGCAGATACCCTGCAACAACATCGCCTTTCTCTACGCCATTTTGTTTAAGCCACTGTTGGATAATTGAGACTTTGTCGCACAACTCTTGCCATGACAGTTTTTGTCCATCACCGCGTTCATTCTTAAACCAAATAGCGATCTCTTCAGGCGCTTGAAAGGCGTAGGCGAGCAGGTTCTCAGCGTAGTTTAACTGTGATTGAGGAAACCAGATCGTGTCTCTACTCGGGCTAAACGTGCCCCATTTAGCTAGCCCCTCACCGAGAATGCAGTCGCCTTTGTAACCAATAACGTCACAAAATTGCCAAACTTCGAGCCAGAAATCTTTCTTATTGTCGACTGACCAGCGGTGCAAATCATCATAATTTTCAATTGCATCACCTTGAATATTAATGTGTTTTATAAATTGGCTTAAGTTCGATGCTTCGATTCGCTCACGACTTGGTACCCAGATAGGGGAAGATAACGACTGCTGAGAGTTAGACATGACATCCTCAAAATTAGATTGTTATTATCCCAATAAGCTTTGACGAAGATTTAACCAAAGTCAAACAACTGCCATAACTTCAGATGTATGAAAAATAAGAAAAAATGCACACAATGTAAATAAAATGTTACACGAGGTGATGGGGTTAGAGTAGGGG
>NZ_JATABG010000213.1:0-6016 GCF_036533755.1 Vibrio sp. M260118
GTTACTAAAATCCGCGCTTCTTCCAAAACTCACCCTCATCACGGGCAAACACATCGAAAGTTTTGTCAGCAATGATATTGTCATTCATTGAAATAGTCATACGCCACTTACCTATATTTGATTCAAATCCATCGATGGGATCGAGCAATTGAATAGTGTCACCAAGGTAAAAATCCCAGTCGTTACTGCCAACATGTAGATCACCAGTAAAAGGTTCAAGTGTTTGGCCTTTCTTACCTTTGACACCTGGATGAGCAATACAGAATTCGATCAGCTCACCTTTGGCTTTCTTAATATTTACGATGAAGCCAAACTCGATCTCTTCATCAGCTGGCACTTTAGTCGTGAACTCTTGGATCTTGGGTAAATGCTTAGAGCGAGAGTCCCACTCTTTATAAATTCCATAAGAAGCCATTTCTACAACTGGGGAACGCTTTGCCACTCTTGCCACCGTTTTTTCATTAATTGGATTGCTTCTGGCGGAACGCCGTGGATATTGCCATAGCTATTGTGGCACTCGATCACTTCGAACTTAGCGCCGAAGCGTTTAGCTAGCTTAAGATAGGGGACGATCTCCCATCGCTGGATGAATGTGTTCGACACCACCACATCTTCACCATGGGCAAGCGCCTCTTCCGTCTTTGTTCGGCACCACTGGTGTGCATCTGCAATTTTCTCAGCGTCGTATACGTATTCGCCAGAACTATCAACGAAAAACATATCCGCTTCATAGTGTTGCGCTGACAGAGTTTTCGCCAAAGTACTCTTTCCGGAGCCGGGAAGCCCGCGGATTAAGGTTAGTTTTAAGTTCATAAGCTATGCTGAGAGTTAAATTCGTCTCGAATTTTAATATAAATAGACGCAAATTGGCTATCGACATCTCATTCTGATTGAGTTAAGTTTGGAAGTATAGACGTCCACAATAACGCTTAGGGAGCAAGCTGTGCCGATTAAGATCCCCGATCAACTACCCGCATCTGACGTATTACGAACCGAGAACATCTTTGTGATGCCGGAGTCTCGTGCTTCTACACAGGAAATTCGTCCGCTTAAGGTATTGATCCTCAATCTTATGCCAAAAAAAATTGAGACGGAAACTCAATTTTTAAGACTGTTATCCAATAGCCCACTTCAAGTAGACATCGAACTATTGCGCATCGATGACAGACCAAGCAAAAACACGCCAACTGAGCACTTGGACAACTTCTACCGCCAATTTGAGATGGTGAAAGAGCGCAATTTCGATGGACTCATCATAACTGGCGCACCACTCGGTTTAGTTCAATTTGAAGATGTCATCTATTGGGAACATCTACAAACCATCATGAATTGGGCAAACGAGCACGTCACCTCAACACTTTATGTCTGTTGGGCAGCGCAAGCAGGGCTAAAACTACTTTACGATTTGCCTAAACGTACCCGTAAAGAGAAGTTATCTGGTGTTTATCATCATAAAATCCACCAGCCATATCACCCGGTATTACGTGGTTTTGATGACACCTTCTTGGCCCCTCACTCTCGTTACGCTGACTTCTCACCAGAGTATCTAGAGGAACATACAGACCTTGATATCCTTGCGACCTCGGATGTTGCCGGCGTCTACTTAGCAGCGACCAAAGATAAGCGAAATGTGTTTGTTACCGGTCACCCAGAGTACGACTCGCATACTCTGCACAATGAGTACATCCGTGATCTCGGTGAAGGGATGGAACCTGCGATTCCGGTCAACTACTACCCGAATAACAATCCAGATAATGCACCTTGTGCCAGTTGGCGTAGTCACGGGCATTTGCTGTTCTCAAACTGGCTAAACTACTGCGTTTACCAGCAAACTCCATACGACTTGGAGCACTTCAGCGAAGCCAACTTCACCAAAGACGACTAATCCAAAAAATCTTAGAGCTATTAGTGGGATAGAGTTTTACGCTCTATCCCCCACTCTTTCATTCCAATGCTAACTGTTCTGTTACAACAAAATCTCAAGCTTACCTCAAGCTGATCACCTGCCCCTCTTCTTCTGCTATCAAGTACGCTATAAGTTTCGCACCATTCAAGAAACTCGTAACTCACTATGCACAGATGCTTACTATTACTCACTCTGCTAATGCTTGGCTGCGTCACTGATGTAAATCTGTCAGGTGAACCTAAGTCAGACCAACGCCAACGCGCTGAAGCTCGCGTTAACTTAGGAATCCGTTACATGGAACAAGACAATATGGTTAAAGCGCGTGAAAATCTAGAACAGGCCATTGAACACGATCCTAACTACTACCGGGCACAGCTGTCACTGGCTCACTATTATGAGCGAGTTGAAGAGTACGGCTTAGCTGACCGTTATTATCGTTTAGCCTTACAACAAGCGCCTAACAAAGGTACTGTGCTCAACAACTATGGAGCCTATTTGTGTAAGCGCGGAGAGTTCGAAGCGGCGGATCACTACTTCAACCAAGCCATAGAGAAACAAGACTACTACCTGACATCGGCAAGCTATGAAAACGCCGCACTATGCGCAGTCAAGGCCAAAGCGCCTGACAAAGCCATCGCATACTTTAAACGTGCGCTCGACTACGAACCGTATCGACCTCGCTCAATGCTGTCGTTAGCCAAGTTAGAGCTTCAAATAGGCAAATATGATGATGCGAGAAATAGACTTCTGTTGTTTCAAAATAGATATGGCAAGCAGAAGGCTGCTTTACTATTACTCGATGAGCTAGAACGCAAAGCAACTGTTACGGGCAACACTCCCTAGCGTTTGCGCTTGGAGTGATGAATGCTTCGCCTGTGTTTTACCCGCGAGGCACGTTGGATCTTTTGATACTCTTTATACAAGATATAGACAAAACCAATCAGCCCGATAATAAACAGCGCTGCGAACAAGAATAGAAAACTGTCACAAATCCAAGCCGGTTCACAGGGCATATAAATCTCAAACTCCATATACCCTCCCGATTAGACTTGATTCTAAACTTAGTATTAGCTTTTCAGTTTAAGCCACTTTACTCGCTCGCCTTCCGTTTTGAATGTCCAGGCTATAAATCGACTGATCTTTTGTCCTTGGCTCATCTCGACGATACGAACTTCTTTCGCGCCCGCTTTCTGCAAGTTTTTACGCATCCAACGGACTTTATCTTTCTTCGAAATTAGAGTTGAAAACCACAACACCTGCTGAGCAAAATCACGACTCTCAAATGCCATATTCTTGATGAAAGCAGCTTCACCACCTGGACACCACAACTCAGCTTTTTGCCCTCCAAAGTTAAGTATAGTTGAGGGGTTAGCTTTGTTCTTAATTGGCGCTTGACCGCGTTTACCACGATTGGTCGACAAGTTGTTAATCTTACGTTCAGTGCCCTGCTGCGCCTCTTCTAGCGACTTATGAAACGGAGGGTTGCAGGTGGTCACATCATAAAACTCGTTTGGTTGAATGATGCCATTAAAGAAGTGACGACTATCCGACTGCAAACGAGCTTCAACTCGCCCATTCAATACTGAGTTTCCCTGAGCAATGTGATTGGCGTTATCTACCGAAACTTGGTCGACATCCGAGCCAAGGTAGTTCCAACCATATTGAGTCGCCCCAACGATAGGATATATACAGTTCGCCCCGACACCGATGTCGAGCGCTCGTACTTGATTATGTTTAAAGCCTTTGCGTCCATCGCTCAACAAGTCAGCCAAACGATGGATATAATCTGCGCGCCCAGGAATTGGCGGGCACAAATAGCCTTCAGGGATGTCCCACTCGGTCACATCGTAATGGTGAGCAAGCAAAGCTTTATTGAGCAACTTAACCGCCACAGGATCAGAGAAGTTAATACTCAGCTCGCCCTTAGGATTCTTCACCACATGAGTTTTCAACTCAGGCAGCGCCTTTGTTAGCCGGGAGAAGTCATAGCGACCTTGGTGCAAGTTACGCTTATGCAACCCTTTTGCACCTTTAAGGTTGACTACTTTCATCTCGCTAGCTTTCGCATCTTTTTTGCTAGCCGCTTTGTTTGCCTGAGAGGCTTTGTTTGCGCGAGTCATCATTCTATTTTTGCTTCTCGGTTTCAAGGTAGATCATAAACAGGCGAGCATCTAACTCGAGTTGGTGATAGTCCGGCTCCATATGACAACATAGCTGATAAAAAGCCTTGTTGTGCTCTTTCTCTTTCAAGTGAGCCAGTTCATGCACAACCAACATTTTCAGCAGAGGCTCAGGGGCGTTTTTAAACACACTCGCAATGCGAATCTCATTCTTCGATTTGATTTTTCCGCCGTGAACTTTGGCTACGTAAGAGTGTAAACCCAAAGCATTATTGATGAGATGAATCTTGTTGTCGTAGATGACCTTACTCAGCGGCGAGGTCTTCTTCATATAACGATTCTTTAGGGCCACCGTATACTCAAACAGAGCCTTTTCACTTTTTATGGTGTGATTCTCTGGATAGCGCTGTTTAAACCAAGCGGCTAAACGGCCAGACTCTACCAACTGCGTTACAGGGGTAACAATGTGTTCTGGATAACCTTGGATATAACGAAGTGCAGGATTCATTTTGTTCATCGTCGCCTTGAGCATCAACAAAGGGGCACAAGTCTACTCTATTCACACTTGCCATTCACGGCCTTTTCATTAAACTCTGCGGCTAAACCAGAGTAGGAACAGACCATGAAACGACTTGTACTGTATGTAAAAGACAAATGCCCGCACTGCAAAGATGCGCAGCGTTATCTAGATTCTAAAGGTTATAAGTACAGATTAACCAACGCAAAAATGCAGCGTGGTCGTAAAGAGCTAGACGCAATCGGCGCCCGCTCCCTACCGGTTTTGAAAATCGGTGACAGAATCATGATCGGCTGGAATCCAAACAACTTTGAGAAGATGTATAACTCGAAATAACTAACCAAATTGCTTGGTTTTGAAGTGAGGATTGTCGACTAGCACTTCGAGTTCATGGAGGTCGTGGAGCACGACCATGTGCTCGAGTCCGTTCATACTGACTTTAATGCACTCTTGCTTGTCTGCATTTCGCGCAGTGTCGAGTGCATTACCTTCCACATAGACACCAGATTTGAGATGTAGCCTGACCGGATAATGGTACAAACAAGCAATTTCAATATAGTCGTAGTCATTACAGCTAATCATTACATCCCTCTGTCATGTCTGTTTGCAGCTACAAATGCACTGCCTCTATTTTGTTTCCGTCAAGGTCACGTACAAACGCCGCATAGTAAGTCTCGCCATACTCAGGCCTTGGGCCGGGTTTCCCTTCACATACCCCGCCTTGCTCAATGGCCACTCGATAAAATTCGTCTACCGCAAGTTGGCTCGGAGCGTTAAATGCTATGTGGGTACCATTACCCGCAGTTGCTTTATTTTCGGTTGGTAATCCGACCCAAAACTCAAAATTATCACCATAGCTAGCCGCAATATCTTCAATATAGTGCGCCCTTTTAACACCCAAAGTGGCGAGCACTTGGTCATAAAATTCGACAGCCAGTTTTACGTTAGATGTCCCTAGAGAAACATGGTTCAACAACATGTAACCTATCCTTCAAAATCGTTAAAGCTAAATACCAGAGCGAACTTGAGGCTTGTAGCAGTTCGCACTCTCATCATAGATAAACTCAACTTCATTGCGGATACTCTCAAGTTTATCTTTCTGATAATGCGACACATAAAGCAACTGACTGAGGTTTTCTTGTGCAATCAACTCCAAAGTGTTTTTTACCAACCGTCGGCCCAAATAATCTAACCCTTGATAAGGCTCATCTAAGATAAGTAAAGCTGGCTGCTTCACAATCGCTCTTGCAATCAAAAGTAGCCTTTGTTGGCCATATTCAAGCTGTCTAAATGAGGTGTTGGCAAGGTCACTCATATGCAGAATTTCGAGCCACTCGCGCGCAACTTGTATCTCTTTTTTACTTGGCTGCTGATATAGACCGATTGAATCATAAAAACCTGACAAAATTACTTCAATTGCTTTACAGCTAACGCGATATTGAAGGTGAAGCGCCGACGAAACCATGCCAATGT
>NZ_JATABG010000214.1:0-6008 GCF_036533755.1 Vibrio sp. M260118
GGTGCGCATAAATAAACCAGCTCGACCTTGACGTTGTTGAAGCTCGCGAACATATTTGCCTGAACTGATGCAAAATCATTTGGATCCATCAACATAATAAAGAATGAAGACAAGCTACCAAACAATTGACCCAATATGACGCCCAGCAGAAGAAGTACCATTAAGTTCTGACGTTCGCCACGAAAATAGAAGCTGAACAGCAAGAGTGAAAAGCCCAACATAACCACTACGGACAATCCGAAGTTGAAGTACGCGTTCAACGCTAGGCTACTCATCCCGCCAAGCATCACTACCACCAGCACCTGAGTAAACAGATACAAGGCATCAAAGCCCATAATACTTGGCGTCAAAATGCGGTTGTTGGTAATGGTTTGAAAAACTAACGAAGATTGTCCTATCGCAATGCCCGCGATAATCATGGCCAATACTTTGGGAACTCGACGTGACAAAAAATACTCATAGTTGTCAGCATTCAAACCAATACCGATAAATAGAAAGCAAAAAAGAACTGTGATTGCGCAAAGGCTAACTAATATCACTCGATCACGCATGCTTATGCCCCTTTAAGATAAAGAAGATAAACACGGTGCCACCAAGAATACTAATTATGGTTGAGATTGGGATTTCGTACGGAAAGATAATGATACGCCCTGCTAAGTCACAACAGAGTACGATGATAGCTCCAAGCGTCGCCGTTAACGGAATGTTCTTACGCAGGTTGTCGCCATAGAATCGACTAACTAGATTGGGGACAATCAAACCTAAGAATGGCAGCATGCCGACGATCATCACGACAGTTGCCG
The DNA here is from genome assembly GCF_036533755.1 of Vibrio sp. M260118. NCBI lineage: Bacteria > Pseudomonadati > Pseudomonadota > Gammaproteobacteria > Vibrionales > Vibrionaceae > Vibrio > Vibrio sp. M260118. The sequence goes on from NZ_JATABG010000214.1 coordinate 804, forward strand.
ACATGACTGAAACCAGCAACACACCGATAACCAAAACCTGTTGGTAGTTCAAACCAAGGTTGGTCGCAAAATCTTTACCTAAACCAACAGCCGAGATTCGAGCTGCATATAAGTAACTAAAAATCGCCACCGGGATTGCAATATAGAGTAGTTCATAATCACCCTGGAGCAGATTGGCGAAATTGGCGACGGTCCAGCTTGATAAATTCTGCAGAGCATCGTATTTATAAGCCACAAACGTCGCAAGTGAGTCTATAACATTACCGAAAATGATGCCTATTAAAGGGACAAAAACAGCATTTTTAAATTGAATTCTGTTGATGAACTGAACGAACAGCAAAGTCCCAGCCATTGACATAGCAAAGATGAGCCAGAGCTGATTTCCATTGCCAAACAGAACTAAACTGAGAACATACCCTAGCATGGCGCATTCTATGGTTCCTGAAGTGGAAGGAGAGGCAAATCTATTTTGACTGATTTGCTGCATGATCAAACCTGCGATACTCAGCCCTGCGCCCGCTAGCAACACCGCTACAAGACGAGGAATGCGACTGGTCCAAAATAGGTTCCAACTTGCTAGGTCACCCGCTATTAACGAAGCAATGTTTAACTGCCCAACACCAACGAACAGTGACGCTAAACTTAATATAATTAACGCCAACAATAACTTTTTCACTTGTTTTCTCTTTTTACGCAAAAGCCCCAAGCAATTTCTGCTTGAGGCTAGGTTGTGTCTTTTCGTTGTTTTAGTTTGCTAAAGTGGTTACCGACTTCACATCGTCTATCATCTTCTCAGTTGCTCGGATACCCGCAGAAGACAAATACCAAGCATTGATGTCTAGGTAAGCCAACTTATTGTTCTGGTAAGCATTGGTCGATTTAACAAGGTCGTTCTCAAAGTCACGCTTTACCGTGCTCTCTTTACCCTTGTTGATTAAAATATCTTTGTCGATGACAAGTAGTGTCGATGGGTTCTTTTCTCGGATGAACTCGTACGAAACAAGATCGCCGTGACGGTTCTCTTTGATTCCTTGTACCGACTCTTTAAAGCCAAAATCCTTATAGATGGCCGAGAAACGTGACTGAGCGCCAAAAGTAGTCACGTTGCCTCCCGCACTCATCACGGTCAATGCATCGGTATTGTTTGCACTATTTGCAGCTTTGATCGCTTGGAACTGTTTATCTAACTGTTGAATTTTGTCTTCAACAAACTCTTGTTTATTGAACACCTTTGCTAGGTTGCGCCATTGTTGCTGCGTGCTCGTCCAGTAACCTTGCTTTGAATCGGCCGCGAACACAATAGTAGGGGCAATTTCGGCAAGTTCTTTATATTTACTCGCCGCTCTCGAACCGATAATAATGACGTCCGGTTTTTGAGTATAAATGGTTTCAAAATCTGGTTCGTGTAGGCTTCCGGCTGAGACAAAACTATAGTCACGGTATTCTGCCAGATAGTCGGGGAACATGCTGACCGTTGAAATGGCGACAGGTTCAACCCCAAACGCTTTGACCGTATCCAACGCAGCTAAGCCAATCACAACCACACGCTCTGGGGATGACTCTAATATGGTTTTGCCTTGCGCATGTTCAATCTCTATTACGTTGGCATTGGCACCGAATGCTAATAGACCCATGGTCAATGCAACTACAGACAACTTCATTACTTAACTCCATAATTAATAATGCAATCCATTATCATTTAGATTTGTAACAATGTCATCCGCTATTTACATAAATTACATTGCAAGGGATGGAGAATAGGATTGAGCGACAAAAAAAGGAGCGATAATCGCTCCTTAAATGTTTTAGAAAAAGTCGATTGACGAGCGACCCTGCCCCTTCTTAGATTTAGATTTGCCAGTCTGGCCAGATTGGGAAGTATTGCTTTGACGTTTATTTTTGCTTGGCTTAGATTGCTTGGCAGGTTTTTCTACTTTGTTTTGTTTTTCTTCGAGCTGTGTGACCGGTGCGTCACACACCACCACATAGTACTCTTGGTTGAACTCAAAAAAATCACCGTCATACATCTTGCGTCGTTTACGCGTTTCCAGTTCACCATTTACAGCGACATAACCTTCAGCAATGAGGTGTTTTGCTTCCCCGCCACCGCCTACCAGATTGGCAATTTTGAACACTTTATATAGCTCTATTGGCTGAGAAGATACCTCTATGCCGATCGCTTCAATTTCTATCTCATCGCCTTGTTCGTACTCATCAACCATACGATACCTTGTGGTACTACCTATCAGACCAGTGAGTCTAATCTCAATACCGATAGAAATAAACTATTGATATCAACTCGCTCCCATTAACATTGCACATAACGGATGAATAGCACCGTTCCAATAAACACAACGAATGACACTCACCTGACATAAATCACTTTTAGCTGACGGTTTTTCCAAGTTGGAAAAGTAGCTTTTCCGCCTATTCCACGCCGTTTGTATTACTTTACCTACATCAACGCAGTGCATAGGAAGCAACTGTTCCCTAATATCGAACAATAAGAGACAGCAGAAATGAAAACGAGCAATATGAATGTTCTTGTACTCGATAGCCAACCGATTATGCGCGAGGCAATTTCACAATTTGTTTTTGATAGTTTCAGCAACACTAATGTTTACCAAGCAGCGACGTCTTCTCTTGGTACGCAGATGGTAAAAGCCCATGAGATTGACTTAGTTTTGCTTGATGTTGATTTAACAGGGTCAGACGGTTTTGAGTTTGTACGTCGGGCTAGAGCACACGGCTACAAAGGGCGAATCCTATTTATCTCTAATAACCTTCACCCAATGTATTCGAGTACCGCAAGAAAGCTTGGCGCAAATGGGTATGTGACCAAGCAAGAGAGCACAGAAGTCATTCGCGAAGCGATGCTTAGAGTGGCTCAAGGCTACTCAGTTTTCAAACGCAATGACGCTGAGAAGAAACCCCGTTGCACCACTCTGTCAAACCGTGAAACTGTGGTCTTCAACTATTTAGTTAAAGGTTATAGCAATAAAAAAATCTCGGAAATTTTGTCACTCAGTTCAAAAACTATCAGCACCTATAAGTCACGAATTCTTGAAAAATACGAAGTTGATTCAATCGTTGAACTGATGCGACTACAAAAATACGTTTATGTCGATGTTTCTACGCCTACAACAAATGCTGCTTAAGTTTGTCCGCTAGCAAACGGTGAAGGGAGTTGTCGTGATTAACGAGTTTGTAATTGGCAACCACCGACATCGGATGTTCCGGTTGTAGATGCTTAGGTAAGACTTCAATCGTATAACCTGGCATTGCTTCTAAATGGCGGCTTGCAGGGAGTAAAGTGGCGCATTCTAGCTCATTGAGAACCTCGAATAGACAAGTAATGTTATCGACCGTCGCAATTTTGTTTATGCCCATGCCATGTGCTTCAAGCGCTCGCTTTATCACCGCCTTTTTATCTTGCCAACCTTTCATCTCCATAAGCACAAAGCGCATCTTGAGTTTGTCTTGCAAAGTGCGATGTCCATAACAATCGGCACAGATGACCGCACCTTCCAGTTTACCGAGATGCTGTTGATAGATGGTTTTAGATAACTCAGGATTGAAGTACTGAATACCTATATCTAAGGTCTCTTCGTGAATATCTTGAACAGAAGAATCTGACCAAGTGGTAATATGGACTTGAGCCTTTGGAAACATCTCAATTAAATCAATCAATAGCTTTTTTCCAACCAAGTATTGGTAGAGACTAGGCAGAGCGATCACGATAGGTTTTTCGTAACTAGCTGGGTCAAACTCTATTGGCTGAACCGCCTCATCAATCAGTTCCAATCCTTGGGTCACCTTGGGTAACAAACTAAGGGTAAATTCTGTCGGTTCAAACTCAAACGTACTCCGAACGAACAGCTGATCGCCCAATTGCTCACGCAGCTTAGCGAGATGCTTACTTATAGCACTCTCAGTCTTACCCAATTCTTTTGCAACGGGCCTCAGTTGACGATATTTAACTAACAGAGGGATGACCTTAAGTAGGTTAAGATCAAGCTGTGATTTCATAAACTTACCTATAATAAGTGACTCTATTTTATAAACCAAAGTAGTAAACTGATAACATACTTACCAAGATTTGATCAGCGTATACGTTGTTTTATCCGCTAGGCAATTTTTTCATGAACATATCAGAAAAACCTTCATTTTTAGTGAGTTGCATAATATTACATTTAGCGATCCCACAAAAAGTTCAAAACAAATAGCAATAAAATTGCCCAGTCTGTGAGCAACCGTGTAAATTTGTAATCCAATCGGATAATAATGCCGCAGACCGGCTAGAGATCAAAACTCAATTGCTATATTACTAACAAGATAACTCAACTTGAAGCACAGAATGTCAATTCTAGGCAGACAAACTATCGCGTTTTCAGGAAGCTACCGATAAATGGATTATTCAATCGACAGCATAGTGTCTCACCCGCAACTGTCTTTAGTGTCGGACTCCAACACTGACAATAAGGAAGAGTCGTGTGATAAAGATGTCGGCCTAACGGGGGCCGAGCTCGATGATTTAATGAATAATCACTTTTGCCACATGATTGATGTCATGAACGATGGTATTTTCTACATGTGTCAGGATGACACTGTCTGTTTCTATAACCCTTCATTTTATGCCCGCTTTGGCATTGAATCGGGTCACACAGATTTAAACACTTGGTTAGATTTAGTTCATCCCCATGACCGAGCGCTGCTTGAAGGGGCTGTTGACGAACACATTCAACAAAACGACGTTCGCATTACAACCCAATATCGTATTCGTTGTACTAGCGGTCAGTACATCTGGTTAGAAGGAACGGCTGTCACAAAAACCATCAAAGGTCAGCGTTTTATGATCGGCCTTCATAAAGATGTATCAGACAAAAAGCTGATGGAAACATACATTCGCCAATCATCAACTACCGATGATTCATCAGGTTTGTCCAATGAAAAACAGCTTTCTATGGATATTGACAATCTATTAGGTATTGAGGGCGAATCTTACCACTTAGTTTATATCCAACCAGAAGTTACTCGAGCATATACGGCCCTTTACGGCTCACAGGTAATGCTGAACCTACTGGCGCATTTAAGAAGAGTGTTCAGCTACTTTCCAGAGAATGTCGTTGACATTTATCGCATTCATTCGCAAGACTTCGCTGTCATTGTCGAAGGCGACATCGACGAAGCAGCGTTAGACAAGTT
>NZ_JATABG010000215.1:0-6006 GCF_036533755.1 Vibrio sp. M260118
GTTTGATAAAGCTTAGCAACTTTAGGAGCTCGAATAGGCAAAATAACCCCATGCAAAATTGGACACCATAACCAACGCGTCATATCAACCACACGCTTGTCATGTAGAAACTGGCTTAAAAAGCGTTTAACTGCTGGGGCAGTTGGCTCGTCTGGCGTACCTAAGTTGACCAGTAGTACACCCTGTTTTTTACTGTTTTGCATAGCTTCCTATCGACACTAAAAAGGCTCTCTACGTACCTATCTCAGAAATAGATCAAACTAAGAGCATAAAAAAAGCGACCCAATCGGATCGCTTTACTATAACAAATTATCAAAATCTGCAGTTAGCTAATTATGCTAGCGCTTTCTCGATATCTGCACTAACTTCAGCAACTTGCTTAGTACCATCAAACTTAAGGTACTTAGTATTGCCCGCTTCAGCTTCTTTACCGTAGTAAGAGATTAGCGGAGCTGTCTGATCATGATAAACACCTAGACGTGCACGTACTGTCTCTTCTTTGTCGTCGTCACGAACAACAAGATCTTCGCCAGTCACGTCGTCTTTACCTTCAACCTTAGGTGGGTTGTATACAACGTGGTAAGTACGGCCTGAAGGTAGGTGAGCACGGCGGCCCGCCATACGCTCTACGATTACGTCGTCAGCAACATCGAATTCGATAACGTAATCAACGTCAACACCCATTGCTTTTAGACCATCAGCTTGAGGAATTGTGCGTGGGAAGCCATCGAGTAGGAAACCCTTTTCACAGTCATCTTGAGCGATACGCTCTTTGATTAGACCAAGGATGATTTCATCAGAAACTAGTTGACCAGCGTCGATAACAGCTTTTGCTTGTTTACCAAGCTCTGTACCTGCTTTGATAGCAGCACGCAGCATGTCACCAGTAGAGATTTGCGGAACACCGTATTTTTCCATGATGAAATTAGCTTGTGTGCCTTTACCTGCACCTGGAGCACCTAGAAGAATGATGCGCATGTTGAATCCTCTTAACATAATGATGATTTATACCGAAGCTCACTATGGGCTACTAAACTAACAGCGCGAGTTCACGGTAAGTTTCGGTATAACTTAATGAATAATAAAGCAGGCGTGCACATTACACGCCTGCTTGTTTGGTTTCAAGATTGCATTCTATCATACAATTTAAAACCAGGGCGCGAATTACGACTAAAGAATGCTTAAACACTCACACTAGTCTGCAACTTCACGCTATTTTATTCATGATTAATGCAAATAAACCAAAAAGCCCGCAAACTGCGAGCTTTTCGGCGTTTTTTGGCTATTAGCCCTTAGTCAAAAGCGTGTTAATCGCACCTAGGAACTGCGATGGGTCTTCCATCGAACCACGTTCTGCCAGCATCGCTTGACCAAGCAGAACTTCAACCCAGCGACCAAATGCTTGTTCGTCCGCCTCATCAGCCATACGTTTAACTAGTTCGTGCTCTGGGTTAATTTCGAAGATGTACTTCACTTCAGGGGCGGCCTGACCTGCTGCTTCTAACAGCTTCGCCATTTGTGTTCCCATCTCGAAGTCATCGGTCACAACTACTGCTGGCGTGCTCGCTAATTTAAAGGTAGTACGCACCTCTTTAACGCGATCACCTAAATACTCTTTAGTACGCTCAACAACAGATTTGAACTCTTCTTCTGTCTCTTTCCGCTTTTCTTTTTCAGCTTCGTCTTCAAAGTTGCTTAGATCAAGACCCGCTTTAGTGATTGACTGGAACTGCTTACCATCAAACTCAGTTAAGTAGTTCATTAGCCATTCATCGATGCGGTCATACATTAGAACCACTTCAATGCCTTTCGCTTTGAACTGCTCTAGGTGAGGGCTATTCTTAGCGGCTGCGTAGCTGTCTGCAGTGAGATAGTAGATCTTATCTTGGCCCTCTTTCATACGCTCAACGTACGAAGCAAGTCCAACGGTTTGGTCAGCAGAGTCGACTTCCGTAGAAGCAAAGCGAAGTAGCGCAGCTACCTTCTCTTTGTTGCTCATATCTTCTGCAGGGCCTTCTTTCAGAACTAAACCGAACTCTTTCCAGAACGATTGATACTTCTCTTCATCGTTTTTCGCCATGCGCTCAAGCATAGTCAACACGCGCTTGGTACATGCATTACGTAGTGACTGAGTCACTTTGTTATCTTGCAGAATTTCACGCGAGACATTCAATGGTAAGTCGTTTGAATCTATTAGGCCGCGAACAAAGCGCAGATATGACGGCATGAACTGCTCTGCATCATCCATGATGAATACACGTTGAACGTATAACTTAAGACCAGATTTATGGTCGCGGTTCATCATATCCCAAGGCGCTTTCGCTGGGATGTAAAGCAAGCTTGTGTAGTCATTCTTACCTTCTACACGGTTATGGCTCCACACCAGTGGATCAGCAAAGTCGTGCGACACATGCTTGTAAAACTCTTGATACTCTTCTTCAGAGATATCAGACTTGTTGCGAGTCCAAAGTGCTTGAGCTTTGTTGATTTGCTCCCACTTTTTCTCACCGGTCTCTTTTCCCTCTTCATCGCGTTCAGCGGTTTGGATAGAAACAGGAATACCAATGTGATCCGAGTACTTGCTGATGACTTCACGCAGACGCCACTCATTTAGGAACTCTTTCCCTTCCTCACGCATGTGAAGAATAATATCAGTACCACGACCTTCTTTAGTCACTGTTTCAATCGTGTACTCACCTTCCCCCGCAGAATGCCACTGAACCGCCTCTTCAGCGGTTAGACCCGCAGCACGAGTGCGAACCGTAACTGCATCAGCAACGATAAACGCAGAATAGAAACCAACACCAAATTGGCCAATAAGTTGCGAATCTTTAGATTGGTCTTCTGACAGCTTTGAGAAGAACTCCGCCGTACCCGATTTAGCAATCGTACCTAGATGTTCAATAACATCATCACGGCTCATACCAATGCCGTTGTCAGAAATAGTCAGCGTGTTAGCTTCTTCATCGAAAGATAACTTAACGCCTAAGTCTGCATCACCTTGGTATAGGTCAGGGTTCGATAGCGCTTGAAAACGTAACTTGTCAGAGGCATCTGATGCGTTCGAGATAAGCTCACGCAAGAAAATCTCTTTGTTTGAGTAAAGAGAATGAATCATTAGATGAAGTAACTGTTTTACTTCAGACTGAAAGCCACGAGTTTCTTTGTTTTGTGTTGCTGTATCGCTCATGCTAACTCCATAAGATCTATACTTATCAGGCCAATACATTCATAATGAATATGCGTAATTGGCAAAAATCTGCCATTTAACATGAGGGTGACAAATGTAAATTCAAGGTCAAAGATCATAAAAACAGTGTTTTTTTTGATTTATTTTGACTATGCTTGGCATCCCTAAAAATCAAAAAATCTAAACCCTATTTATGTGGTTTGGTTTTACTAAGTGCTCAAACACCATAAAACCCCGAAAACTCTAATATAGCGGCCACAATTAATGAGTAACATTGGTACCAAGTTTAATCTTGATAACAGATTCACCTTCGATCCAAACACCAACTCTCTTGTCGACAGAGAGAACAACGGCGAGCTGATTCGCTTAGGCAGCAATGAAAGCCGTATCCTGCTATTGCTGTGTGAAAAGCCGAGCGAAGTCGTCTCTCGTAACGAACTACACGATTTTGTATGGCGTAAGCAAGGCTTTGAAGTTGATGATTCAAGCTTGACCCAAGCAATTTCTACCCTGCGTAAGCTGCTAAAAGACTCAACCAAATCACCAATGTTCGTCAAAACGGTACCGAAACGTGGTTATCAGTTGATCTGTACTGTTGAACGTACAACGGCTCTAATGAGCGGCAATTCAGATGAAGATCAAAACTTAGATATAGAAGACGTTGACACACTAGAGCAAAGCAAGCTTGAAGCTGCGGTAGAACAAACAGCGACTCCTGAACCCAGTGCTCCATTTAGCGAACCGGCTCCACGACCTCGCGCCGAAAAAACTTCACAACCTTTAGTCACTAGGCTCTTGCTCATTACTGCGTTGTTGCTTCCATTGTGCGTGGTGCTTTTTACTAACCCGGCTGAATCTGAGTTTAGACAAGTTGGTGTGTTTGATAACACGCAAGTTAAGACACCAATCAATCACCCAGATTTACGCACATGGTACCCATCTATTGAACAATGTGTCATGAGATACAATGAATCTCATGCTGATGAACTTGCCCCTGTAGAAGTCATCGCGACGGGAGGACAAGATAACCAGCTCATCTTGAATTACATCCATTCACTGGATAACTCAGGGGAGAACGTGACACTACGAATATTCGCAGAACAACAAGATCTAAGTCGGGTCTGCCTACAGGAAGACAAGCAATGAAACAAAAATTAGCAGCTGGTTTACTCGTCATATCTGCAGTATTTAGTGCTTGGTTGTACTGGGGTAGTGATCTAAAAGTTGAACAAGTGCTCACTTCAAAAGAGTGGCAGTCAAAAATGATTACCGTCATAACAGCCCCTCTTCATGAGAAGGCCGTGGGCTCCCTGAGCAAGGTAGTGGCGACGTCTAATGTTAAATATCTGCCGAATAATACCTACATTAGAGTATCGACAGTTCGTCTTTACCCATTCAATGCCGAGACTGAGAGTGTGATTAGCATTTCAGAAACAGGCGAGTGGGATATCAGTGATAACTACTTATTGATTTCACCGACCGAGTTTAAAGATATCTCCTCGGCTCAAAGTAAAGACTTTACTGAAGATCAACTAAACCTGATCACTCAGGTGTTTAAAATGGATGCCCAACAAAGCCGTCGTATTGACATTGTTAATGAGAAAACACTCCTACTAACAAGCTTAAGTCACGGCTCTACAGTTTTATTCTCTAACTAAACTCAATATTAAGGGGCATGATGCCCCTTTTTTAACTCAAATGGACTGGATAAACACCTTCGGGCTCTTTTGGGGCTCTTTTATCGCCAACACGCTCGCCTCCCTATCTGGTGGTGGAGCTGGACTGCTCCAATTTCCTCTGTTGATCTTTTTTGGCCTCCCCTTCTCTATTGCCTTAGCAACCCACAAAATAGCAAGTGTTGCCCTAGGTCTTGGCGCCGCCTACACCCATATCAAGCAACGCAGTTTTAGCTATAAAGTCGCTCTTTATTTTGTTGTCGTCGGTAGTCTTGGTGTGGTTCTTGGAGCCAACATTGTGTTATTAATTCCTGGCGAAATAGCGGAAAAACTATTGGGTGGAATGATACTCTGCCTCGGGATTTATTCGCGTATTAAGAAGCAATTAGGTCAGCAAGAGGCACCGAGCAACCGCGATACCAAAGGTTGGATTATTGGCGGGCTAGGTCTAGCAATAATTGGCATTATCAACGGTTCATTAACCGCAGGTTCTGGGCTTCTCGTTACTCTATTTCTCGTCCGTTGGTTTGGCTACAGCTATAAACAGGCCGTCGCTCTAACCATGCTCTGTGTGGGTCTATTCTGGAATGGTATTGGGGGACTAGCCATCGTACAAGCTGGCGCCCCTGTCTATTGGCCTTGGCTTCCCATCCTTTTGTTAGGTTCTTTCATAGGCGGCAGTTTAGGCGCTTACCTCACCACTCGCTACAGTAACCAAATCATCAAGGTTTGTTTTGAAATACTCACCTTTGCCGTCGGAATCAAGCTGCTGTTTTAAGGAATAATTTATGGATAAGGCAATTATCGACATTTACTACTGCCGTCAGTGCAACTGGATGCTTCGCTCCACCTGGCTTTCTCAGGAGTTACTGCATACATTTAGCGAAGAGATCGAGACAGTTTCTCTCCATCCAGATACAGGCGGACGCTTTGAGATCCACTGTAATGGAACTCTGATTTGGGAACGAAAGCGTGATGGTGGCTTTCCTGAAGCGAAAGTTCTCAAACAGAAAGTGCGAGATGTCATCGACCCAGAACGAGATTTAGGCCATTCAGACAACAAATAGAAAAATAGGCAGTCAATCACTGCCTATTGTTATCTGAAGAGCTTCTAACGAATTGCCGTCGAAGCTAGTACTT
>NZ_JATABG010000216.1:0-5956 GCF_036533755.1 Vibrio sp. M260118
AAATAATCTCAAACAAGTAGGATATCACTTATGGCAACGCTACAAATAGCAATTGATGCGCCTATCTGCACAAAAAAAGAATTTTTACGTCGTACTGGCATGTCTTCATCTACGTTCGACCGTCAAAAAGACCTTGGAAACATTCCTGTAGTTCCTAAACAAGACACCAAGGGCCTGATTATGGTCAACATGGTGAAGTACATGGAAAAGCTAGCGGCGCAACAAGTATGAGCCGTTCCCTGCTTGGGGTTATCCCACCTAAAACCAAACTCACCCAGCAAGATGCAATGAGTGAGTCTTGGGAAGATAAATACCCGAACAAATGCCCAGTATGGCTAGAAGTAATTGGCTGGGCTTTCGTTTTCGTACCGTTCTTCTTCAATTGAGTATTAGTTATGGACGCAAATAACTCAATGTGCGTATTACGTGAACGCAAACAACAAGCTTTTGATGCGGCTTGCTGTGATTTTGTTGTCAATCACGATGTTGAAGCGATTGCCCGAAAGCTTGAACTTAACGGCACTATGCTTCGCAACATGCTGAACCCAAACCAACCGCACGTGCTTAAACCTGTTGTGCTTGCTTCTATCAGCCGTGTTTCTGGTGACTACTCAATCGTAAATACGTTATTTGCAGATGATGGGGTGGTCACTATCCCACTACCAAAAGCAGAAGATGATCTGAACCTGCTTGAACGAGTTCTACAGCTAAACACCCATTCTGGTGAGCTTTCTAGCGATGCGTTAGCCATGTGCACCGCAGAGCGTTTACCGCGATCTACCAAACGCAAAACACTAGCCAAGGCACAAGCTGCTTTAGGCAACTTGGTTTTGCTAATCAATGACCTTGAACACCGCACCACAGGCTTGCACCCACTTGTACAAATGGGCACAGACTTTTTGGCTAATGGTGCACCTATCCCCTGCTTAGCCTAAGGAGCAACCATGAGTCAGTTAGCTAATAAACAAGACCTACAACCGCCTGTTCATCAAGTAAGTACACCAAGCGCACTAGAAAGTATTGCTGCTTGCAAAGCTCTTTTCGATAAAGGCGCAAAGCGTCAAAAGCTTCGCAAGATGTATGACGAAATGAGTGATCGCAGCCGTGGGTTAATCCTGATCGCAGGTGGTATGTCACCGAAAGACTACAACCGTTCATTCGATTCATTTGATGATTTAGAGCTGCAGAAAGTCCGTTCTGGTATGCAGCTTTTAAAAGAAATGGTGTTGAAGTTTGACCGCAAAGTGGGCGATGTCCGCCGCTTGAAACACTCCGATATTTGCAACGTGAATTAATCACCTAGCCAGCCTTGCCCCTGTAACAGGGGGCTTTTTTTCGTCTTAGCGTAGGAGCATAGAAGATGAATGACCTAGAACAAGCCAATAAAATCTTGGCTCAAGCAGAAAGCGTTTTAGAACAATCAACGCAGAATTTAGAAAAGTCACAGACATTCAATGAACTGATGGTAGAACAAAACCGTCGTCTTTCATTTGCGCTGTCTAATCTGTTGCCAAAGCAATATGTACTAACTCTTAACCCATGCGAAGAGAAGCAGCTTACTGAATTAGCGAAAGCTATGAAGTCAGGTTCTTTTGAAGTGATTGCAGAAGAGCTAGCAGAGAACTTTAAGCAAAGAGAAGCCTTTGACATTGTTCATGCTATCAATGTTCTAGCAATGGCTAATACGGACATATTAAACATCAACACCCAATTCCGTGGCTGCAGCAATCTATTCATTGTTCGTGTCCGCCCATTGTCGGTAGTGTCACCAGATGGTGATGAATACTCACTTTCACCAGTTGTATACCGTGAAGAAGTCAGCCTTGTTGATGGGTTCTATGTTGGTTGTCCAATAGGTGATTGCCCAATTGAGCGTCTTTTAAGAATCGAAAGTGAAATTACCGAGCTGATCATTGAAGCCCGTGAAGAAGCCGAAGCAAAAGCAGAGGTGGAAGCATGAGCAACATCTACGCACAACTATTCAACCAGTCATTTGAACAGATTGCCGCACGCTTTGAAAAAAGCAGCATAGCGCAACAAGAAGAAATCGTGATTCAGCTTGATGCTATCGCTAAAAAGCTAACTCCTGTTCAAACACACCGCCCACTAGAAGACGTTTTAGCTGACATCAAAGAAGCAATGCAGGGTGATCGTGCAAGCGTGTTCTTCGCTCATACCTATGTGAGCTGGTACCGCTCTTATCAAAACGAGAACGCCAAGCCACAGCTACACCATTGGTCACAGTTAGATATGAAAAATCGCAGCCTGTTTATTGAAATGCTTGCCTTGCGTGATCTTGGCCGTTGGGACGATGAAGCACTTTTTCAATTCGAACAGTACTGCTTGTCAGTAATTGGTAAATAAGGGGTAGGTTATGTGTTCAGTAGTTATTTCAGACCAAATTAAGCAGCTACTCGATAACGTGGTTGATAGCTGTGAATTAAAAGATGAAGCTGCAAAAGCAGCTCGTGAAGCGTCAAGTAAGTATCAAGAAGCACAAGATCGTGTATCTGATTTCTTGCATGAAGAAGCAGGGAAATGTGATGAGGTGGCAAATGACTTTTTCATTGAAGAGGGCGTTTTATACCGCGGTAAACTATTTCAGTTTGACGATGAGGGAGCACTTAACGTAGTTGATGGGCCTATTATTGCGGAGGCTGTCTCATGCAATATGCAGCAATAGCTCTTTGTCCAGATGGCGGAATTATCCGCCATGAGGACACTCAAGAAGTTGCCAATGTTTTGATTGGTGATTTCGAAACTATGACTGATGCAGTTAACCAAGCTTGCAGCGTTCTAGACTGTTGCGTGATGCACCCTGTTGAGAAAGGCATTATCAGCAAGGGACGGGGGAAAGGTGGTTACATGTTGGTGACAACTCAAGAGTTGGAGGCAGCATGATCCCACGTATCGAAAACCCAGTTAAGCAAGCTCATGTAATCAAAATTAGCGGTCGCTATTTCTCTAAGTTTGGCAAGAAAGGACAAGTTCAAACGGCTTGGTCCTTGGCTGGTGCAGAAGTGTTTTTGAGTTCATTGGCACCAGTACTTAAAAAGCTCGATGAGAAAGGAAAGAAATACACGGTAGAACTAATTGAAGTCTTTGATCGTGTTGATTGTTATCCACCACGAGAACTATTCAAGCTACGTCATCGCCTTGAGCGAATGATGACGAATAGTTGCACCTATCATTCGTTTGAAGCTTATAAAAACTTCAATCATGAAGCTAAGCACAATCTAGTAGAAAAGGTGATGCTTACAACTCTGCAGTGGCATACAGCAGAGCGTAACAACTCACAGCTAACTGTCGCTAATATTAATTTTTTCTTTCAATTTATTGGTACAGAGAGAGGCGAAGCCGAGACGTTAGCGGAAAGGTTGGAAACCTATAAGGAGAAAAAGGCTAACCCAGAAGTGTTCAACGAGTTTATGGACGATTGCCCATTTTGAATACTTTCACGCAAGGCTATTACCAATCGGTTAAGCCTCTACGCAACATATACATGCGCCCTCTTAATCCTATTGATGAGAGGGACGCTTGTTTAGTTCATGGGTATCAGCCAGTAGCGATTGAACCAGATGAACAAAACTTTATTGAACGTGATTTATATCAGCTCAATCCAGATGATCACGCATGGAGAACCAGTAAAAAGTTCTTTAGTGACCTGCCTATCTATATCACTAAGTATTTTGCTAAACGCTATAAAGCTATTTTTTCTAAGAAAGGGAAGACGGCAGCAAATACATATCTTCGTGAAAAAATGGAACCTGCAATGGAGCGAGCAAGATTAGTTCTTGCTCAATACAAAGCTATTCCAACAACTCAAAAGGTTTATTTGCTCAGTGGAGAATATGACGACACTGAGCAAAGTAACTTTATGTCTAAAGAGCAGATGCGATTTGATTTTGACCAAATAGAAAAGAATCGTAAGCCGCCAGTCAATCGACTACTTGCAGAACTTGAACCGTCAGAAGTTAAAGACATGGCATTCAAAATTAGCCAAATCACTAAGGCTAAATTTTCTCTTATCGCTGCCCGTATATCTGAACGTGAACTGGATGAAGACGAAATGCCAGAGGTGATCGGCTATGAAGAACTAGCCGAATTTGTCTGTCACTTTGGTATGACGCCACCGCGTAAGAAAAAGAAACAAACCGACCTAACCGCACTAAATGACATTTCACGCATGCTAGATGAAAAGTGGTGGTATGGACGCCTTAACAAAACACGCAAAATCATGCGTGAGCACCTAGCTATTGCTATGGGGCAAGTTTCGTCAAAAGCGTCACCTTATGCGTCATGGGATTGCGTTCGAGAGCACCAAGCGCAGCAAACCGCAAACTATGAATACATCAAGCAATGCCAGTTATTAGATGAAGAAACAGGCGAAGAAGCTGATCTATGGGATATGGTCAAAAAGAGTGTGGCTAACCCTGCTATTCGTCGTCATGAATTAATGGTGCGTTGTCGTGGTTGTGAAGACATTGGCAACGAGCTGGGTTTGCAAGGTCTGTTCTTAACGTTGACCACTCCATCTAAGTATCACAACTCATATAAGAAAGGCGGCTTTATTGGTCACTGGAACGGTGCAAGCCCACGTGATGCGCAATCTTACCTAAACAACGTATGGCAGCGAATCCGCGCCAAACTAGGTCGTGAAGAAATCCGCTGGTTTGGTGTTCGTGTCGCTGAGCCACACCATGACGGCACACCACACTGGCATTTGCTTATCTGGGTAAAACCAGAAGACGTGATGCAAGTGCGTGACATCTTCATTTCTTACGCCACGCAAGAAGACCGTGGCGAACTGCACCCAGAGCTAGAAAAAGAGAAGCAAAAACCATTTCGCAAAGGTACTTATGTTGGGCCGCTAGATTACCGCCCACGTTGTGATTTTGGTTTTATTGATCCTGAGTTAGGCACCGCAACGGGCTACATCGCTAAATACATTTCAAAGAACATTGACGGCTTTGCAATGGACGGTGAGATCTCGGACGAAACAGGTAAGCCAGTCAAAGACATGGCGAAGAATGTTAGTGCTTGGAAAAGCCGTTGGAACATTCGCCAGTTCCAGTTCTTCGGTGGTGCACCAGTCACGACCTATCGTGAACTACGCCGCTTCGCTAACCAGAACAAAAAAGCGTTTATGGAATACCTCTTCATGCAAGAGCGTGTCGACCTACTCACTATTTACTCAATGCTGCAGCGTGATCTTGTTGGGCCTATTAAACCTAGCAAGCTGATCACCAATGAAGAGTTAATGAAAGTGATTGGTGATAGCTATCAGTCACGCATGAAGACCGAAGACGCAAGCATCACAGACACTTTAAAAGCTGCTGACCATGGTAACTGGCAAGGTTACATCATGGGGCAAGGTGGCCCATTCGTTAAGCGTGAAGACTTACTGATCGTGAACTCTTATGAAGTACTGCCGTTCGCTTCACCACATGGAGAAGATGTGCGCAAAATTGAGGGTTTCACTACACCAGAAGAAACCATCAAAACACGCACCAAAGTTTGGACGATTCAGAAGAAATCAAAGGTTAACGATGAAGCTAAAGCGTGCGCTCTTGGGAGCGAAGCGACCGCTTTTGGAGCCTCTGGCTCCTCTCGGAGTTCTGTCAATAACTGTACGGAGCCTGAGAAAGTACAGGTCTGCGATCAGCTAACCCGATTATTAGACCCTGTTAATAAACGGGCGAATAAATCACCAAATATTGATGAAGCGGCACTAGCCGCCCTGCTAAAAGGCAGTTCAATTCGCATCGACGATGCAACAAGTATTCAAGTCCGCCCTGCGGAGGTAGACGAACACGGCAATAAACGCCCTGCCCAGTTGGTAGAAGTGAGCCGTCAACGTTCGGAAGACACCAATTGGATGGATTTTGAGGGTTGGGACAATCTATTCGCCCAACCAGAAAAGGAAGAATATCAACAACCCGACCTGTCGATTTTC